>CAKRVU010000009.1 GCA_934408835.1 uncultured Oscillospiraceae bacterium
TGCAGCTTTGAAGATTGCAGTCGACTTGGTGAACGAAGGCCATATTACAGAGAAACAGGCTGTCGCCATGATTGAACCACGCTCTCTTGACGCTCTCCTCCATCCGCAGTTTGACGCCGATAAACTTAAAGCAGCTACACCAATTGGAAACGGTCTTGCCGCCTCCCCGGGCGCTGCTTGCGGTAAAGTCGTATTTTGGGCAGCCGACGCCGTTGCACAAGGTTCCTCCGGCGAAAAAGTCGTATTGGTTCGTCTCGAAACCTCCCCTGAGGACATTGAAGGAATGGACGCAGCACAAGGCATCCTGACCGTTCGCGGCGGCATGACTTCGCATGCAGCCGTTGTTGCCCGCGGTATGGGAAAATGCTGCGTGTCCGGATGCGGTGAAATTGAAATCAACGAAGAGGAAAAATGGTTCAAGCTTGGCGGTCAAACCTTCCATGAGGGCGACTATATCTCCATCGATGGCACAACCGGTCGAATCTATGGCGAAGCAATTCCAACTGTGGACGCTTCTATTTCCGGCTATTTCAGCTCCATCATGGAATGGGCCGACAAGTTCCGTCGTCTCAAAATCCGCACCAATGCCGACACCCCGCGTGATGCAAAGAAAGCTGTTTCCTTTGGCGCAGAAGGCGTTGGTCTCTGCCGTACAGAGCACATGTTCTTTGAAGGCGATCGAATCAAAGCAATGCGCGAAATGATTCTGTCTAAAACAGCCGAACAGCGTAAAACCGCCCTTGCTAAGCTTCTCCCAATGCAAAGAAGCGACTTTGAGGGAATTTATGAAGCACTCGGCGGCTACCCGGTAAATATCCGTTTCCTCGATCCTCCGTTGCACGAGTTTGTTCCAACCAACGAAGAGGATATCAAAGAGCTTGCTGACGAGATGGGTCTCACCCTCGAAGAAGTGAAAGCAACCATCTCTTCACTGCATGAATTTAACCCAATGATGGGACATCGTGGATGCCGTCTGGCTGTCACATACCCAGAAATTGCTCAAATGCAGACAACTGCCGTAATCGAAGCAGCCATTAACGTGAATAAGGCGCATCCAGATTGGAATATTGTGCCCGAAATCATGATTCCTCTGGTTGGCGAATTGGCTGAGTTCAAATTTGTCAAAAATATCGTAACGGAAACTGCCGACGAAATCATTGCCAAATCCGGCGCAACCTTAAACTATAAAGTCGGCACCATGATCGAAATTCCACGCGCCGCATTAACAGCAGACGAGATTGCAAAAGAAGCGGATTTCTTCAGCTTCGGCACAAACGATCTGACCCAAATGACCTTCGGTTTCAGCCGTGATGACGCTGGCAAATTCCTGGGCGATTATTACGACAAAAAGATCTATGAATCCGACCCGTTTGCAAAACTTGATCAAAAGGGCGTAGGCAAACTTGTGAAAATGGCGTCTGAGCTTGGTCGCGCTACCCGTCCAGAACTTCACCTCGGCATTTGCGGTGAACACGGAGGCGATCCCAGCACAATTGAATTCTGTCACAAAGTCGGTCTCGATTATGTATCCTGCTCTCCCTTCCGTGTACCGATTGCACGTCTCGCCGCGGCACAGGCTGCAATTAAAGATAATTCCTGATCAAATTCTGCCCTGTCAATTACCTCGTATAAACAACAGGATAGAATCTGTCAAAATTGAATGAGATCAAATTACCTCTAAAGTAGGTGCGGTTTCATAACCACTTCCTGCTTTAGAGGTTTTTTGCACCTAAATCATTCTAACGACAATATCCCTCGTCATTCTATCAATGTTTCATGTTGCCGCACGCGTTCTAAACAAAGCAAAGCCGTTTTTAAACATTCCAAAAACCTCGAAAACGAAAGCGACGGTATCCCCCTTCATCGAGCCAATGGTACCACTGAATGCTAAAACAGATAAGAGTCTAAAAAATGTGTGACATTTTATTGCAGCAAAAAGCGAGACAGGCAATTTCTGTTTTATCCCCTCATACAATAAGTGATGAAGGGAGGCGATCTTTTGTTTTCATCTATTTTGACCGCCGTTTTCAATCAGCTCCTCTTTTTTGCTTTACATATTGAAGGAAGCTCGTTTCCTAAGCCACTGTCCGCAAAAAAGGAACGGGAATGCTTTGAGAGGATGGAAAACGGTGATACCGGCGCAAGGGATATGCTTGTAGAACACAATTTACGGCTGGTTGCGCATATCATCAAAAAATACTACTCCTCCACCAACGATCAGGACGATCTAATTTCAATTGGCGCGATAGGCCTTATCAAAGCAGTGGAAAGCTTTGATCATCATAAAGGAACCCGTTTTGCTACCTATGCTTCCCGCTGTATTGAAAATGAAATCCTAATGCATTTCCGAAATCTGAAAAAAAGTGCGTCCGACGTCTATATCGGCGACGCCATTGATACAGATAAAGACGGAAATTCCATTTCTTTTTTGGACATTTTGGCAGACGAGAGTAATCTGGCGGACATGATTGACTTAAAACTAAATTCCGAACAGTTATATCTGGCCGTCAACAAGGCACTGTCCAGCCGGGAACGAAAAGTAATACTCCTGCGCTACGGATTGTACGGCGGCCGCCCTATGACACAAAAGGAAACTGCACAACAACTAAATATTTCCAGATCCTATGTTTCACGCATCGAAAAAAAAGCGCTGCATCTATTGCGTCAAGAAATGAAGGAATAAAGACCGTCAAGCGAAATGGAACAGGTTGTATCACAAGCTGCCATCAATTTCATACGATATGAATCACCGACAAAAAACAAAAACGGATTGCCTCTCACAGCAATCCGTTTTTTTACTTCAAAAAAGATCTGCAAATTCGCATACAGATTTTTCAGAAATACCGACTTCTAACGATATAACAAAACCGACATCATTATAGCACGCGGGATAGAAAATCCTGAAGACGCGGGTGCTGTGGCCGCTCAAACAGCTCCTTCGGCGGTCCTTCCTCCAAAATGCGTCCGTCCGCCATAAACAACACCCTTGTAGCAACCTCCCGTGCAAACCTCATTTCATGGGTCACCACAACCATCGTCATCCCCTCTTCAGCCAGTTCTTTCATCAACGAAAGCACTTCACCAATCATCTCAGGGTCAAGCGCAGAGGTCGGCTCGTCGAACAGCATTACTTCCGGATTCATTGCCAGCGCACGGATAATGGCAATCCGCTGCTTTTGTCCGCCAGACAACGTGCCAGGATACGCCATCGCCTTCTCCTCCAAGCCGATTCGCCTGAGCAGCTCCATTGCCTGCTGCTCCGCCTGCTGCTGCGTCATCCGTTTGGTCTGCACCGGTGCCAACGTAATGTTTTTCAGCACTGTCATATTAGGAAATAGGTTAAAATGCTGAAATACCATTCCCATCTTTTGACGTAACCGATTAATATCGCATTTTTTACTGGTGATCTGCTCACCGTCAATCAGGATATCCCCTGCGGACGGTTTCTCCATCAGGTTTAGACAACGCAAAAACGTGCTCTTCCCCGAACCGGAGGGGCCTATCACAACGACCTTTTCTCCTTGTTCAATCCGCTGGTGAATCCCGCACAGCGCCTTATGATCACCAAAGGTTTTTTCAAGATTTTTTACTTCGATCACTGAACTGCAACCTCCTTTCCAGCCAACGCTGCACACAGGTCAGCAGTATTACCAACATCAAATAAATGAGCGCTACAAACAACAGCGGCAAAAAAGCGTCAAACGTTCTTGCGCGAACTAAGTCTGCAGCTTTTGTCAAGTCGGTCACAGCGATATAACCAACCACCGATGTTTCTTTCAGTAACGCTATCACTTCATTGGAAAGCGCCGGTAAAATATTTTTAAACGCCTGCGGCAGAACAATATAGCGCATGGTTGCGCCCGCTCCCAAACCCAGCGAACGACCAGCCTCTGTCTGTCCCTGATCGACAGCCATAATCCCTGCGCGTACAATTTCAGCTACATAAGCGCCGGAATTTACACCAAACGCGAAAACGGCAACCGGAATTTCATTATCCACCGATACAAAGACGACAAATGCCCAAATCATCAGCTGTACCACAATCGGCGTCCCGCGAAAGATGGTAAGATACAGGCTCAAAATCTTATCAAGAAGGGACAGTTTCCCGGTTTGATGATGATAAACCTTACAAATAGCGACAAATGTGCCCAACAAAATACCAATAATGGCAGCAAACACAGTGATGATGACGGTGGTTTCCAACCCCTGCAAAAAAAGCAGATACCGATTGTCTACAATAAAAGTCCGATTGATCGCGTCAACAATTGATTGAATAAAACTCATCCTTCGCCTCCGTTATCCGATCAGGCGCCATTGCCATTGGACTGTTCCACCAGTTCGGAATACTCTACAAAGTATTGATCAATCGAACCGTCCGATTTCATTTGTTCAATCACTTGGTTGATTACCGCAAGAAGATCTTCATTCCCCTTTGCGACCGCAACGCCGCATTCCTCTTTGACCTGTTCGCCGCTCGCAGTAATCAAGGGGATGGCTGTGAAATTAGGTTGGCTTTTTGCAAGCTGTTCGGCTACCAGCTGATCCACCACAACGGCGTCCAGCTTCCCTTCGCTCAACGCAACCATTGCGTCAGTCGGCGTCTGATAAGCCAGCAGATTACAGGGCTGTTCGGTCATCAAACCGCTTCGGTTCTGATCGTCTAAGTACAAATACCCGGTTGTTCCGGTCTGTGCGCCAACTGTCTTTGCTGAAAGATCCTCCAGCACCTGAATATCGCTGCCCTGCGGAAGGATTACATACTGAACCGATTCAATATAAGGCTCCGAAAAATCAACGCGCTGTGACCGTTCGTCCGTAATGGTAATACCGGCAATGCCCACATCTCCTTTTCCGCTGGCAATCGCGCTGACGATCCCGTCAAAATTTGCGTTATTAACCTCCAAGGTAACGCCAAGCTCATCTGCAATCGCTCTACCGATTTCCACATCGACCCCTGTAATTTCGCCGTTCGCTCCCAAAAACTCGTACGGCGGAAACGCAGCATTGGTATACATCACCAATTTTCCCGATTCCTGAATCTGTTGCATCTTGTTTTGACTGCTGCTGCACCCCGAACAGGTCAAAACAACCATCACGACCGCCAAGCTAATAGCAGCCATTTTGCGAAATAATCTCATCTGATTTTCCTCTCCTTTTCTCCCGCAGCCCCTCTTAAAAGAAGGCGTCTGAAATATTACAGTCTTTATGATATCATACCTTTGAAAAAAATACAACTAATTTTCAAAACTATGTATATTTATACAAAATTTCCCCGTTCCATTGAGAATTCTATTGCATTTTTTGTCATCCATGATCCCGCAGCTTGACCTTTTGTTTGAAATCCCCTATAATAATAACAGCTTTGAACGCTGCGTTTTCCTGTCACTATCCAAACGCGGCAAACCAGACATCTGAAAGGATTGTTAATCATGAAATGGACCTGTATCGCATGTTGCCTGATTTTGGCGTTGCTGTTTTTTGGAATTGGATGGGTTTCTCGTCATATGCAGCAACCAACCTGGTTTTTCGCCTTGGGGCACACCAAGGATCGTTATCCCGCCTCTGATTTTACCGATATCAGCGCCTTTAACCGCGCAAACAGCTTGATGTGGTTTTTCTCCGCCGCCCTCTTTTTCCTCCTCGGATTCGCTTCCTTCTTTTTCAACGATCTTCTGGCGCTGGAACTGATGACCATCCTGATTCTCCTGCAGCTGCCGATTTCATTTTTGGTTTATCGCGCACTTGTCAAAAGATATCGAAAAAAATAGCTGCGCAGGCAAATAGAACAACATCGGGTCTACCCCGCGGATTGGAATCCCGTGCCGATTGGCACGGGATAAAAGCGCGCCTGCGCTTGTTGCAAAGCAACCCAATCCGCGGGGTACACCCGCCTTTTTTCTTCTCTTCAACCGAAGCCGTATCCTATTATGAAAAAATACTCGTCCTTACACGGCTCTCCTGCGGCAATAGACACACCCATGTTTTTCCCGGCTGCAACGTCAGAGCGTCCCCATCGCTGTTCAATAGCAAAAAAGGCTCGTTTGGTGACTCCTTGTTCCAGCGGATATTGGTATACTCGCCGCCGCAGGCATAAACGCCGGAACCACCCTGCGAATAATCGACGAACAGATCGGCGCTTCCGTCCGCCGCCGGCAGGATTGACGCATACAACAGCAACACGTTGGTAACTTGAATCGGCTGTCCAGTATTCTCGTCCACCTGTAAGATGCCCGACTAGCTTTTCTGATAACACCCTGTCGCATCGCTATAGGTAAATTCTACTGTGCAGTCATCAGAAAAAGCAGCTCGAACCTGACTGGCCTCCCCCTCAAAGGAGGGCTTTTTGTCTGAAAACAGAAACGGCATGGTCACCGTTTGTTCCAACTGCATTTCCCCCGGATTCAAAACAGATGTCAATAATTCAGAGGAGGTATATCCATTGCCCAAAAGGGCGGAGGTCTCTGTCAACCCATCGACCTCTGGAAAACCGCCGTTTTGCAGCGCGGTGTAACCAGCGTCGCTTCCACCGGAATGCACAACGACAGCAGAAAGAGGCGCAGTCAACGAAACAGCATACTCCTGCACCGATCCGACCGGTCCCACGTTGGGAATGGCATTACCATCCAGGTAAACGGCAATCATTTGCGTTGTTTGCCCGTCCGCCGCCGCGATCTCGTAAACAATATCCGCTCCCGACAGTCCATTGACTGCCTCCTGTGCATTGTGATCCACCACCACAGCAACCGGACGGCTGTGAGATAAATCCTGATCGGTCATTTCACCGGTCAACGGATTCTGATACGGCTGCTCTCTCGGCGAAACGGTCTGACCTCCCTGCCACGGCTCGGCTTTCGTTGGCGTGTTGTCAGAAGGGGTGCGCAGCAGCGTCATTGCCGCCAGCCCTCCGGCAACCGCCAACAATGCGACAGTCGCCAAAACGATCCTTTTTGTATATTTTTTCATTCTGCTCTCCCTTTTTTAACAAACTGTGCCCAATCCGGAAAACCGGTCGGTCTGATTGATGCTTTCCAGCCCAAAACTGAAAAGAACGTCATCGTACCCGGACAAATCCAGCGAAATATCCACCTCGCCCAGACAATTGATATCCACAATATCCACCTGTCCGTAATGCAAGATAAAGAATTGGATAAACGGCGCAATATTTTCGTCTGCAAATACCAGCAGCTTCTTGCTTCCCCTCGACTCGGCAAACACTTGTGTATACAACGTTTCTTCACCAATCAAAGCATTGATACTGTCGTCCGTTTGCAGCAGCGCGCGGTCATACAGCTCGTCGCGCGTCCGGGTTCCATGTGCAGTCGTCTCAACCACGTGAACCGGAAACGACTGCGTTTTATAATGATATAAATCCACCCGATCGGGGGTCACGCCCGCATAGGAAGTGCGGTGATACAGGCTCCCGTAAAAGTCACGCATGCCGTATTCGATGTTAAATTCGTTCAAAGAGGCCGGCTGAAACCCCATCGACTTCATGTTGTAATTATAGATGGTAAAGGCGCCATAGCTTGTAATCCTCGGGTCCGTGTGATAATAAAAAGAGGAGTTTTTAACAGACGTCAGCGGTGTAACGCTGTCAAGAACCGTAATTTCAGGAACCAGGTGCGCCTGTAGCCTCTCTATCACCGCAACCTCATCCTCTCTCGGAGCATACGCAGGCAGCTTATCCTCCTCAATCTGCGCCGCCGTCGGCAGAAACAGGGCATACGTTTTCCCCTTTACTCCCTGCGCTATCTGGTTGATGACGCCCGCCGCAAGAGCGCAGCTTTTATCATCCGGCAGCGTTGGCTTATCAATCAAGGTATCTTCTGCAAAATAAACGCCGTTTATCTCCCGTTTCCCGCTAAGCAGTTCTATGTTCGTCTTGCAGCGCAGCAAAAACGAGCCAAACAGAATACGGTCAGAGAGCGCCTCGTTCAGCTCCGTCTGATAATCTCCATCCGAAAACGAAGAGAAAGACGGCTTTGGAAGAGGCTCTTCTGAAGAAGCGTCCCGCAAAAAGACCGCCGGCAGAACATACCCCAGAAATAACAGAAGCAGCAGCAACGAAAAGACCGCCACTGTCACCCGCTTCATCTTCATACGTTCACCCCCTTTTATCCATGCATACAGAGAAATCCGCTGGTAGAATCGGAAACAGAAAAGGCTAGACTTACCCCGAACAGCAGCAAAAGAAGCAGCGGCTGAACAACAGACGTCACCCTAGCGTACCGGCACCGCAGCTTTCTCCAATAGCGACCGACAATGCCGCTGCCAAACAGTACGCACAACAAAATTACCGCCCAATAACTGGAAAGGAGATAGAGGGTGTTTCCGTCTGCAAATCGCACGCCCACTCCCAGCATGGACAGCAAATACGGAAAAATATCTGAAATAGAATCAAGCGCATAAAAGAGGAACCCGAACATTACGAGAAGCGCCGTCAACCATGTTCGAAACAGATTCGGCCAGGAAATAAGCGCCTTTTTTAAAAACAGTTCCTCAAGCAGCAAAATCGCAAAAAAATAAAAAGCGGAAAAGAAGGCATTTTTACTGCCGCCAACAAACAGCGCAAAGGCGGCAGAAGCAATCCAGATACGAAAGATCTTCCACCTCTTCTCCCTTCCGGGCGCCAGCGAACACAAGTACCGCTTAATCCAATGAACCACCGTAATTTGATAGCGTCTAAAAAAATCTGAAACGCTGACGGCGGAAAAGGGGGCGCGATAATTGATCGGAAGGGAGAATCCAAGGAGCTTCCCCAGCCCGCGCGCCATATCAATATACCCGGTTGCGTCAAAATAAATTTCAAATAAAACGGCAAAAGCGCCTAGCCACCCGGTTAGCAGCGGCATCGCGTCAATGTTTTGCGCAAACACCACCATCCGCAGCTGTCCAATGTTGTCCGCCAGCAGCATTTTTTTAGAAAATCCAAATACAAACAGCTCTATTCCATCGGCCACCGCACAAACGGAAAAATCAGGCGCTTTCAACTGTCTCCGAAACGCATGGTACTCGCAAACAGGCCCGGCAAACAATTTCGGAAAAAAGAAAAGGTAAGTCAGATAATCCCAAAAGTTGCGAAGAAAAGGCGCCTTTCTTTGATAAACATCCACTAGATAGGATACACAGGACATCAGTAAAAACACCAGCCCTATCGGTACGCCCAGCGTCCGCGTCTGTTCGGAAGCGTTCACCGCCTCCTGGATTCGGTTATAAGACGCAGTCACAAGGTAAAAGAAGAAAAAGACGAGTCCGTCTACCGAGAGCGCCGCAAGATACAGACCGCGCCTGAGCCGCCGATCTCTCCCAAAACGGCAAATCAAAAAACCAAATAGAAAATTGAAGATGGCGACATTCAGTAAAACCGGAAGGTAAACGGGATCCATAAACCCATACAGCAACAGACTAAAGAGCGCTATCGCAGGCTTCTTGGCGCGTCCGGGAACCAAATAGCAGGTTGCCAGACAGACCGGAAGAAAGAATACCAAAAAAGTCACATCGGTAAAATACATGAGTCCTCCTCCAATTGACGACAAAAGTCTTGAAACTCATCCCGGGTATAGGAGGTGTTGAGCACCTGCAGCAGCGCGTTTGCCGATAAGTTTTGGGGAAGGGATAACCGGCGCAGCAAAAGCCGCCGTTTGTCTGCGCTGCCCTGCGCGCCAACCAGCCCCGCCTCCATCAAATCCGCCTTTGTCAGACCGGCATGGGTCGTCTTAGCCTCAGTAACACCCGCTTTCGCAAGCGCGCGCAAAAGCACCTCGGTCGGCATTCCTTCAACGCCTACGGTTCCCTCTTTTGAAGGAGCGTCCTTCCGGCGTTCCTTCCCCGGAATCTCCGGAATATATACGTGATATACCGTCCCTTCTTTCCCGACAAAGGACTGAATATAATTTCGAATCTTACGACCAGCCCGATCGCTGTCTGTTAAAATGATGATGCCGCGCTCCTTTGCGAGGCTGCGAATCCAGGCTCGTTTCTCCGGGTTCTGGAAAATAGAAAAACCGTTGGTCGGAATCAACAGCGCGTCTAAAAGACTGCTCAACCGTATTTTATCGTATTTTCCCTCGACAATCACAGCCTGTTTGATATGGATCACAACAATCCCCCCGCTTCGAGCATTTTCGCCACCGTCATCTCGAGCAACACCCGCTGCGAAAATCCGGTTGTCTTAAAGGCGCGGTCGGTATCCGAAAGAATCCGCACGCACTCACAAAGCTGCTGATACGAAAACCGCGACGCCTCCCGCATGGCGTTGCGCATTCGAAAATCCTGTCCCCGATAGGGATAATATCCGGTAATCGCGTCGATACCTTCCCCGGCAAGCTGCGCGCATTTTGCGCGATACAGGTCAACAAACGAAACGCTCAACGCACCCAGAATCAATAGCGGTTCCATCTGCTGGGCAAACAATTCGTCAAGGACGGCAAACGCCCTTTCCGAATTCCCTTGAAGCACAGCGCGGGACAAATCAAAGGAACCGGCGTCTAAGGTAGGTACCGTCATCAACCGAACATCCTCGGTGGTAATCTCCCTTCCGGCTGCATAGGCGGAAAGTTTGTCCACCTCCCGCAACAGCGTGGTCAAATCCTTTCCGCAGCGCTCAATCAGCGCATACGCGGTTTTAGTGGAAAGAGATGCTCCCATGCGCCCGGCACGCGCGGTCAGCGTTTTGACCAGAGCCGCAGCCGACCGTTCCCCAAATTGCACAACGCCGCCGCCAGCCGTCTCCACTCCGTTCATAAGCGTCTTGAGCTTAGAAGATGGCTTGCCGGCAAATGCCGGATCTGTAAAAAGAAATAGCAGCAAATTCCGATCACTCAAAGAGGCAAATAGCCTGCTCAACCGAGACAGCTCGTCCTTGCCGTACTGTTCCAGCGGCGGATTGACCACCTCTGTCAGCCGAATGTCAGAAAAAACCGGCTGCGTAGTCGCGCTGTTACAAATCTCATCAACAGAAGCGCCCGCCTCTTGCAGCCGGCAATAAGAAAAGACATCAGGCTGTTTCCCCACCGCTTGCCGGATGAGCTGTTTTGCCCGCGTCTGCAACAGGTGCGTCTCAACACCGAACAACAGATAAACCGGCAGGAACCGCCTCTCCTTCATCTGTCTGAGCAGCTGTTCTTCGGTCATCCCCAACCGCCCCCTTTCTGTATCAACAGACGGTCACCATCGGTGACAGCACGGCTAGTTGCACCGGTCGGAAGGAGCCACGCGTTACCGCTGAGATCGGAATCCGCGTCCTCCCGCAGCCAAAGGACGGCTCCTGCAGCTATTTGGTTTTGACTGGGCGCTTTCTCCGCGTCAAGCAGTGCCACCCCCAGCTGTTCCTGGCGGGATGCCGCCGCAAGGCTGGAACTATTCTCAGAGTAAGCCGCCGTAAACCCGTTGCAGGAAACAAACAGAACATCCTCCCCGATCAGTTCCTCCTCGGTCACTGTCACAGGACCCATGGATATCCCCGCCTGATCGGCAGACAACATCGTTGCGCCCTCCTGCTCCGCCATCACTGAAAAGAGCTCGGCAGCCCTGTCGGACGGAGCGTAAATATAATCCACCGGAACCTCTTGCAGAAGCAGCTCCAATCCGGCGGCAGAAGGAACGTCCGTCCCGCAAAAAGCAACCAAATCTATCTTCCCAATCCCACGGCTATCCAGATAAGAACAGACCGTCTCAGCGCCATATTCATTGGTGCAGTTGATCAAAACGGTTTTTCCGCAGCACTCAATCAATACCGGATTTTGATATAGATTTTCCAAAACGGTGATCTGAAGCTGGTCGGCGCTTAGCAACTGATAAGACAGTACGCCAACCAGAGCGAGATTCAGACAAAGCCACCCGGTCACTGCAAACAGCTTCGTTTTTTTGCGCGCCATTAGGGTTAGCAGAAAGAGAAGCAGGCACGCCAGAATCAGGTAAGGGACATACTCATACCCTGTCGGCAGCACAGCAAACGGGACGCTTGAAAAGAAGGAGGAGATTGACAACAAGATAGAACATAGCTGCTGCGCAACAAAACCACACAGCTGCGCAGCCGGCGGAAAAAACAAACCGGTGACAGCCGTCAAAAAGCCAAACGCCATAAGGGGCGCCATTAAAGGAATGACAAGCAGATTGACAAAAGGGGACAAGATGGAAAAACAACCAAAGGCAATCGCCAAAATCGGGGTAGTAAACACCATGGCAGCCAGAGAAACGCTAACGCTCCCTATGACAGCACCCTTCACTTTTTTGCATCGATCTCCACGCAGCGCCTTTTCCAGCGGCTTAGCAAACAGCAAGATTCCAAGCACCGAGAAAAAGGACAACAAAAAGCTTAAATTAACAATACAATAAGGAGAAAAGAGCAAAATCACAACTGCCGCAAGAAGAAGAATGTCTACACTGTTCAGATATCGGTTGTTCATCTTCCCTATCGTCAGGATGCCCGCCATCAGACATGCTCTCAGGACAGAGGGGGTAAACCCGGCCATAGCGCAAAAGATAGCAAGGAACGCCAAAATCATCACGCGACCGAACCGTGCAGGAATCTTCAATAACGAGAACAAACCCGCAAGCAACGCGGTAAATATGGCGATGTGCAGTCCCGATACCGCAAGAACATGCGCAATTCCGCTGCGATTGAAATCGCGTGTGACCGAATAAGGAATATGATCCCGCTTTCCAAAGAGGATTCCCTCCAGCACACCGCTTTCGGGCATGGGAATGGTTACACGCAGAGAATCTCGCAGCAAATCGCGCAGCGTGAGGCACAAACCGGAAAAGGTGGTCCGTCCCGGCGTTACCTCCACCGCAGAAACAACGCTTCCGGTGAGGTCTATCCCCTTTGCCGCGGAAGTGTCCCAAAGCGCAACCGGCGTTGGCGCCTCTACCGGATACAGTTTTGCAGTTGCAGTTAAAACGTCTCCATAACCCGCGTCCACCTTTTCCTCAGTATAGAGATTGACAAGAACCGGAATGGGAAATGCCGTATTTCCAATCTGATCCGCCTTGATGGTATAGGTGTAACCATTGTCGCGCTCGGATATTTCGCGCACGCTCCCCGTAACAACAGCGGTATCTTCGCCAAACGGCTGCGCACGTTCAAATGTCAGCGTGAGGTATCCGGAAAAATAAACGGCTCCTATCGCAGCAATTAAAAGAAGAGCTCCCAACTGTTTGACCGGAATCCCCCTTCCCAAGAAGAAACAGAGAAGGGAGGCGCCTCCCAATAATGCTGAAACCAAAAAAGGAAAAGAAACGCCAAAAAGAGTTGCCGCAAACAACCCCAGACAAAAAGACAGACAACATTTTGCCGCCGTATGCATTCCTTCATCTCCTTTCTCGTTTTCCGTTCTTTCCAAATCAAACCGGTGGCTTCAACGCACCGCCCGGTTCCCTTTCGACAGCGCGCCCGCTCGATGTCTCGTCCCATTCATCTCGCTTTTCCCAATCGACCAGCAACGAGGGAACACCGCACCAGCCCAACTTCAGCGTGCCGCCCGGTTCCCTTCCAGCTACGCGCCCATTGTCTCATCACATCCGGCTCACTTTTCCCAATCAACCAGCAGCAAAGGAACACCGCACCAGCTCAACTTCAGCACGCCATCCGCTTTCCTTCCAGCTACGCACCTAGTTCCTCATTACCAGTGGAGTCAGAAGTGAAAACCTGTCACACTATTCCTTTTCTTCTGCTATCAGCCCTCAGTCTTTTTGAATCAGGCTGCTTCCTGTCATCTCTT
Organism: uncultured Oscillospiraceae bacterium; assembly: GCA_934408835.1. Taxonomy (GTDB): domain Bacteria; phylum Bacillota; class Clostridia; order Oscillospirales; family Ruminococcaceae; genus CAKRVU01. The sequence continues at coordinate 13,722 of CAKRVU010000009.1, forward strand.
CAGGCTGTTTTAAACCTAGTATTTCGAGCATGGTCGGCGCAATGTCCGCCAGCACCCCTCCGCTGCGAAGGGAGCAGGGATACCCCACCACGGCAAACGGCACCGGATTGGTCGTATGCGCAGTAAAAGGAGCGCCGTCCGAATCATACATCTTGTCCGCGTTTCCGTGATCTGCGGTAATCAGTGCCACACCACCAGCTTTTTCTATTGCGTGAAGAGTCCGTCCAAGACAATCGTCTACAGCCTCAACCGCCGCTACAGCCGCGTCAAATTTTCCGGTATGCCCAACCATATCACAGTTGG
>CAKRVU010000010.1 GCA_934408835.1 uncultured Oscillospiraceae bacterium
GCAAAATTTAAGATTATGACGTCGTATTTCCCAGAGGCTATCCGCTGGTCCACCTGCTCGGTAACGGAATAGGCGCTCATTTCCGGCTGCATATCATAAGTTGCAACCGACGGCGACGGAATCAATACCCGGTCTTCCCCTTCGTATTCCACCTCTACACCGCCGTTAAAAAAGAAGGTCACATGCGCATATTTTTCCGTCTCAGCAATTCGCAACTGCGTCAGTCCTTGTTTGGAGATATATTCACCAAACGTATTTTTCAGCGACTGCGGTCGGAACGCAACCTCCACACCCGGCATCGACGCGTCGTACTGCGTCATGCAGACATAATACACTCCAGGCATCCCTTTTTCACGTGGAAATCCAGAAAAATCGGGATCCACAAAAGTGCGGGTAAGCTCTCTAGCGCGGTCAGGACGAAAGTTGAAGAAAATAACACTGTCCCCTTCCTCTACTACCGCACCCCCATCGCAAACGGTGGGGAGGACAAATTCATCGGTGTTCCCAGCCTGATACGACTGTTCCACAGCCGCTACAGCGTCCGGAGCCGTCTCGCCGCGACCATAGACAATCGCAGAATACGCCTTCAAAACACGATCCCAGCGGTTATCACGATCCATCGCGTAATACCGCCCCATCACCGTTGCAATCTTTCCAACGCCGATCTCTTTCATTTTGGCTGCGCATTCCTTTACATAATGGATTCCAGAAGAGGGCGGAACATCACGACCATCCAAAAAGGCGTGTAAATACACCTTTTCAAGTCCCGATTCCTTTGCCAGACGCAGCAACCCATATAGGTGTGAGATATGGCTGTGAACGCCGCCATCGGACAACAGTCCAAACAAATGAAGTGCCGTGTTGTTTTTCTTGCAATGTTCCATTGCGCCCATAAGAGCCGGATTCTTTGCAAATTCCCCATCGTCAATCGCCTTGCTAATCCGGGTCAGTTCCTGATAGACAATCCGACCGGCGCCGATGTTGGTGTGTCCCACCTCTGAATTTCCCATCTGTCCATCGGGCAGTCCAACGCTCATACCAGACGCTCCAAGAGTGGTGATAGGACAACTGCTTTTCACCCGATCAAAGTTGGGCGTGTTCGCCGCCGCTATCGCGTTCCCTTCTTGAGAAGGGTTTTCTCCAAACCCATCCATAATAATTAAAATAAGTGGTTTTTTGCTCATCGTTTCTTCTCCTTTTGCAGTACAAAATATTCAGATGATCTCGTATTCAAAATCCGCCCGTCTGATCGAAACAGACAGGCGGAACGATTGTGATTTATCCCTCGGAAGCGGCTTTGACAATAGCGGCAAAATCAGGCGCCTTCAAAGAGGCTCCTCCAATCAGACCGCCGTCCACATTCTCTTTTGAAAGAAGCTCCTCCGCGTTTTTGGCATTCATTGAACCGCCATACTGAATGGTTGTCTTTTCTGCTACAGACTCACCATAAAGCTTCACCAAAGTGTGCCGAATCAAAGCGCAAACCTCTTCCGCCTGATCAGCTGTGGCCGTTTTCCCGGTTCCAATGGCCCATACCGGTTCATAGGCAATCAAAATATGCGACATCTGCGCAGGCTCAACCCCATGAAGCGCAATTTTCGTCTGCATAGCAACAAGCTCTTCCGTAATTCCAAGCTCCCGGTCGCTTAACTGTTCGCCAACGCATAAAATAACGTTTAGCCCAGCGTCCAGCGCGGCACGTAGGCGCTGATTGACCGTAAGATCTGTTTCCCCAAAATATTGACGACGCTCGCTGTGCCCCAATACAACGTACTGAACACCCATTTCTGAAAGCATCTGCGGCGAAATCTCACCGGTAAAAGCGCCCGAAGTGGCAAAATGGCAATTTTGCGCCCCCAAAGCAATGGCGGATCCCTTCACCGCGGCCCCAACTGTTTCCAAATCGGTAAACGGAACGCAGAGGACAACCTCGCAATCGACCCCGGTCACAAGAGGTTTCAGTTCCTCCACCAAGGCTTTAGCCTCGCTGCGATTCTGGTTCATCTTCCAATTACCGGCAATCACTGCACGGCGTACTGACTTTTTCATATTAACCGATTCCTTTCTTTTAGCGATCTGCAATGCAAGCAATACCCGGAAGCTCTTTTCCTTCCAAAAATTCCAAAGAGGCGCCGCCGCCGGTGGAAATATGGGTCATCTGATCTCCAAATCCAAGGGTATTGACTGCCGCCGCAGAATCGCCGCCACCGATAATGGTGGTAGCGTCGGTGTCAGCCAGCGCCTTTGCAACCGCCATGGTACCCTTTGCCAAAATGGGATTTTCAAACACGCCCATAGGTCCGTTCCAAACTACAGTTTTTGCATTTTTGATTTCCTGTGCAAAAAGCGCAGCCGTCTTCTCGCCGATATCGAGGCTCATCTCATCTGCCGGAATCGCGTCCGCCGGGACAGTTTTAACCGAAATGGGTGCGTCAATCGGAGACGGAAACTCCTTGGTTACCACACAATCAATGGGCAGAAGAAGCTTAACGCCCAACTTTTCGGCTTTTTCCATCATCTCTTTGCAATAAGAAACCTTTTGATCGTCTACCAAAGAGGTTCCGATTTCATACCCTTTTGCCTTCAAAAACGTATAGGACATGCCGCCGCCGATGATTAAAGTGTCCGCTTTTGTCAAAAGATTTTCAATTACGCTGAGCTTATCAGCCACTTTCGCGCCGCCCAAAATGGTGACAAACGGACGAACCGGATTCTCTACAGCGTTCCCCAAAAATTCCAGTTCCTTTCCAATCAGGTATCCCACTGCGGTATCCTGAATGGTTTCCGTCACACCAACGGTGGAACAATGCGCCCGGTGCGCCGTACCAAACGCGTCGTTGACAAATACCTCCGCTAAAGAAGCAAGCTCGCGACTAAATCCAGGCTCGTTTTTCGTCTCCTCTTTCCGATACCGAGTGTTTTGCAAAAGCACAACATCGCCGTCCTTCATAGAAGCCACAGCAGCCTTTGCGTTTTCACCCACAACCTCATCGTCCGCAGCAAAAACAACATTCTTTCCCAAAAGCTCCGAAAGACGGACGGCAACCGGCGCAAGAGACAGCTCCGGTTTGGGTTCACCCTTTGGTTTTCCAAGGTGAGAGCACAAAATCACCTTTGCCCCTTCAGAAATCAATTTCTGAATCGTCGGCAAAGCGGCAACAATTCGATTTTCATCGGTAATCACACCGTCTTTCAGCGGCACGTTAAAATCGCAGCGCACCAACACACGTTTTCCCGATACTTGTAAATCATCGACAGTTTTTTTGTTCAAAGAAGTCATTATCAGCAGTCCTTTCCCTCTTTATCGCGTCAAGATATTTCATTGCAGAGCCAAGGCGCAGTTAAAGCGCCAAGATCCGTCTCTGTTTAGTATAACTCGATTTCCGCCTTTTTTCAAGAGGAGGCGAATAATTTTCCAATTTGTTTACCGATTCATCGGCAATCCGGCACCCTTCCTCGCCAAAGAATCAGGGCAACTGCTGCCCGATGGATTCTTCGCGTCCATGTTTGCCAGATACAATGACAGCAATTACCTGAGGTCCTGCGTTGATAGAAATCATAGCGCCAATTTTTTTCAGATATGCCGGCTTTGCGCCGAACATCTTCTCTGCGGCATGCACAAGCTCCTCCGCCGGCTCTTGCAAACTTCCGTACACAATTCCATAAGGCGTCTGCGGCACCATCGTCTTTTGAGCAAGTTTCAGAAGTGCCGGAATGATCGCCTTTTCTCCACGCACCTTGGACAATATCTTGGAGTTGCCGTCCTCAAAGGTAATCAGCGGCCGCAACCCCATCAGTTCGCCAGCAAACGCTGCCGCGGCGCTGACTCGCCCAGATTTTTTGACAAACCGCAGCGTATAGGGTGCAAAAAAGATATGCGCCCGTCCGATTTGATCTTCTAAATAGGAAAGAATCTCTGCCACCGAACAATCCCGACGCGCCTTGGCAGCCGCCTCAAGCACCGGGAATCCATACGCCATTGTATAGGTTCTGGAATCCAGGATATGGATCGAAAAGCCGTCCGCCTCCGGGTGCTCAGCAAAAAATTCTTCTTTTGCAAGGCGCGCCGCATTGATCGTGCCTGACCCGCTGCCGTTGATACAAACATAGATCAAATCGGTATAGCCTTCTTGGTAATACCGCGAAAACGCCTCCCGGTACTCAAACATGGTAATCTGCGCATGAGTCGGCATCGTCCGCGCCCGTTCGAGCGCCTGATACAATTCATCCGGGGTAAAATCCACTCCATCATGAAAGGTTTCCCCCTCCATAATAAACGGGAAGTGAAACAGGTGAATGGACGACTCCTCCGCTTCCTGCCGCGTAATATCGCTTGCCGAATCGGTTAAAATCTTAATGGACGTCATAATAATCCTCCCAATTAAATTTTGACAATTGCCCGGCGTTTTTTAAGTTCGGATAATCCCATTGTCGCAACACCTCGTAAACGCCGATCGCCACGGTATTGGACAGGTTCAAACTGCGCAGCCCTTCGCGCATGGGAAGTCTGACGCAGGCGGACGGGTGTTCTGCTAGCAGCTCCTCCGGCAACCCGGCGTCTTCCCGCCCGAAAACAAGATAGCTTCCATCTGGATAAACAGCATCGCTGTGGCGGCATCTGCCCTTGGTGGTAAAAAAGTAACAGAGCGACTGCGGGCATGCCCGAAAAAACGCGTCGGCATTTTCATAATACCGAATATCAAGATACCTCCAGTAATCCAATCCCGCACGCTTGAGCTTTTTGTCGTCAATGGTAAACCCCATCGGTCCTACCAGGTGCAGCCGTGCGCCGGTCGCCGCACAGGTGCGCGCGATGTTGCCGGTGTTCTGCGGAATCTGCGGCTCCATCAATACCACATTCAACTCTGCCATCATCGTTCTTCCTTCCTAATTTACATAAAAATAAGGCACTATCTTATCATAGGTGGCATCACCAATTCCTGAAACGTCTAACAGCTGCTCCACACTGGTGAACCCACCCAAATCGTCCCGCATTTCTAAGATCGCCTCCGCTTTGACCTCCCCGATTCCGGGCACTTCCAACAATTGGTCAAACGTCACGGTGTTGAGGTTATACCGCTGCCCTTCTGAATCGGATCCAGAGGAAGAATCCTCGCTTTGCGAAAGGGTCTCGCCCGCGCTGACAGGAGCCTGCACCTTTGCTCTCGTCTCTGTCTGATCGGAAACGGACGTCTCCGCCATCGCCGGTACAGTTTCCCCAAGGGTAATCGAATTGGGTGAAAAGGTTGGACTATGTAACAAATTAAAAACCACTATCATAATAGCCAGAACCAGGGACAGCAAACACAAAAAACAACAAAGCTTCTCATACCTCCACACGATATCCCCTCCTGTCATCCTGTACAGTTTTACGCGATACTTTTGCTAACAGACTTCATACCCATTCAAACACTTGTTTTTTTATTTTGAAGCGAAATGTACTCCCGCAACGTCCGGCTGCTTTATGTAAAACGGGCAATATACCCGGTTGCCGGTCAAGCGCATTCGCCTCAGATTGCTGCCGCCAAGAAACGGCTGCACCCAGCGCCTGGCTGTCAAGCAATCTATCAAGCCACCAGTCAAGCGCGCTTGCCCTCATTCTGATACTACCGAGAAACCCTATGCTCAGCGCCGGGTTTCCGAGCCGCCTATTGAGCGCTGGTCAACCTCATTCGTCCTCATACTGCTGCCGCCAAGAAACGCCTACACCAGATGCCTGGCTGCTATTTCTTTTGGAATTTCTGTTTAGCACGCAGCTGATTGTTCAAAATTGCCTTCCGAATTCGCAAAGACTCCGGCGTAACCTCAAGCAACTCATCCTCAGCCAAAAACTCGAGCGATTCTTCCAGGCTCAGCCTACTAGGCGGCGTTAAACGAAGCGCTTCATCTGAGCCGCTTGCACGCATGTTGGTGACATGCTTCTTCTTGCAGACATTCACCACCAAATCTTCCTGTTTGGGCGAATATCCAACCACCATTCCTTCATAAACAGGCGTGCCCGGACCGATAAACAAAACGCCTCTTTCCTGCGCGTTATAAAGACCGTACGTCACGGCGTCGCCCTGCTCAAAGGAAACAAGCGACCCCGTTGACCGCGTGGGAATCTCCCCCTTGTGCGGCTGATAGCTGTCAAAAATGGAATTCATGATTCCTTCCCCTTTGGTATCGGTCAAAAACTCGTTGCGGTAACCAAACAGTCCGCGCGCCGGAATCAAAAATTCCACACGCATCCGGCTTCCTTGAAGGGTCATCTGAGTCATCTCCGCCTTCCGCCGTCCCATTTTCTCCATTACAGCGCCTAAAAACTCCTCCGGCACATCAATGACAAGCCGTTCTATCGGCTCGCAAAGGACGCCGTCTATCTCCCGCAGCAGTACGCGCGGGGTGCTGACCGAAAATTCAAAGCCTTCCCGCCGCATCGTTTCAATTAAAATGGAAAGATGCATCTCTCCACGACCGCTAACATTGAATTTTTCGCTTGAATCGGTATCACTCACCCGCAGCGAAACATCCTTGAGCAGCTCCCGTTCCAATCGTTCCCGTATCTGACGGGAAGTGACAAACCGCCCCTCGCGTCCGGCAAAAGGACTGTCGTTAACCGCAAACGTCATCTCCACCGTCGGCTCGCTGATTTTGACAAAAGGAAGCGGATCCATCTCCCCTGCGGTACAAACTGTATCCCCGATGGTAATATTTTCGATTCCCGAAAAACAGACGATATCGCCGACAGCCGCCTCTTTTACCGGAATCCGGTCAAACGCGCCAATCTGATATAAATTTACAATTTTCGCTTGATACGGCTTCCGTCCGCCGTGGTAATCACAGACAGTCACTTCCTGCCCCTGACGCAGAACGCCCCGTTCTACCTTTCCAATGGCGATCCGTCCCACATAATCGTTATAGTCGATGGCGGAAACCAGCACCTGAGTGGAGCCGTTTTCATCCCCTTCGGGCGGGCATACAGTGGAAAGAATGGCTTCAAAGAGGGGCAGCAGATCGGTTCCCGGTTCGTATTGGGAGAGTGAACAGGTGCCGCTCCGACCGGAACAGAAGAGGATGGGGCTTTCCAGTTGCTCCTCCGACGCGTCCAAATCCAGAAGCAACTCCAAAATCTCATCTGGAATCTCATCAAGCCTGGCGTCTGGACGATCTACCTTATTGATGACCACAATGATTTTTAGTCCGAGCGCCAGCGCCTTTTGCGTTACAAACCGAGTCTGCGGCATCGGTCCTTCGGCGGCGTCGACCAACAGGATCACCCCGTCTACCATTTTCAGAACCCGTTCGACCTCGCCGCCAAAATCGGCATGTCCCGGCGTATCAATCAAATTAATCTTCGTTCCGCGAAAGCGAACCGCTGTGTTTTTTGCCGATATGGTAATCCCGCGTTCCCGTTCCAGCTCGCCCGAATCCATCACCCGCTCGGCAACCTCTTGATTTTCACGATAAGCGCCAGCCTGACGAAGCATTTGATCTATCAACGTCGTCTTGCCGTGGTCAACATGCGCTACAATCGCAATATTTCTTAAATCATTCCGTATCATAATTCACTCCTGCTTTTTTCTTCTATCTTACCGGTTTCAAGCCAATTCTCCAATACCTGCGCAACACCGTCTTCATCGTTGGAAGCCGCCCGGTAACGCGCCGCCTCCACCAGCCTCGGATGCGCATTTTTCATGGCAAACGAGTAAGCGCACGCTTTGAGCATTTCAATATCGTTCAAATAGTCTCCAAACGCCATCACTTCGTTCCGCTCAATCCCGTACCGCCGGCAAAGAAGGGTCAGCGCCTCCCCCTTGCTAACGCCATAATTGATCAGGTCTACCCACTCGGGTCCGGAAAGGAGCACCTGCGCGCGGTCAGAAAAAGGCTGCATCGCCCGGTAAACTCCCTTTTCGGCGCCGGATACATCCAAAAGCGCAATCTTACAAATCTCGTCAAATTCCAAACAAGAAAGGACGTCTGGCAACCTCTGCCTTTTGGCAAAATAATGATTCGCCTGGTAGAGCAGTTCTTCGTTGTCATCTTCAAAATAAGCCGACTTCACACCGTCGAGCACCGGATACACCCCTTCGATGGCTCTGGCCGCAGTTACCACCTCGCGCACCAGCTCCGGCTCTATCCGATCAACAAAAATTTCTTCCCTGCCGTCGAACAATATCGCTCCGTTTTCCGCCAAAAAGCTGACCCCGTCCCGCAAATTTGCCCGTTCAAACACCTCAAACAGATTAAAATGCTGCCGCCCGCTCGCCGCTACAAAATGGATACCGCGAGATACCAGCGCCGCAATCGCGTCGCGCGTCCGTTTCGTCAACTCCTTTTTGGAATTGAGCAAGGTTCCGTCCATATCAGAAGCCACCAGCTTAATCATCGTTCCCTTCCTTTCCCAAACGATCAATCGCCTCTAAATCACTATACATGAAACCGGAACAGCACAATATCGCCGTCCTGCATGATATAGTCTTTCCCTTCCAGGCGCAACAAACCCTGTTCTTTTGCAGCAGTCATACTGCCGCTGCATTGCAAAAACGTATCGTAGCCTATCACCTCAGCGCGGATAAATCCCCTCTCAAAGTCAGAATGAATCTTCCCGGCCGCCTGTGGCGCTTTGGTTCCCTTTGGAATCGTCCACGCGCGCACCTCCGGTTTTCCCGCCGTTAAAAAGGAGATAAGTCCGAGCAATCGGTAGCTTGTCTTTATAATTCTGGAAAGACCCGATTCAAACAGACCCAGCTCCTGCAAAAAGAGGAGTCTGTCTTCTTCATCCAGTTCTGCCAACTCCTCCTCAATTTTTGCGCAGATCGGGAACACCAGTCCCCCCTCGCGCTGCGCATATTCCTGCAAAAGAGTCAGCTGCTTTTGATTTTGAAGACCGCCGATATAATCGTCCTCACTCAAATTGGCGGCATAAATCACCGGCTTTGCCGAAAGGAGCTGCATATTGCGCAGCGCCTGTTGCTCTTGCTCGTTCTGCGCAAAGCTGCGTGCCGATCTCCCTTCCTCCAAATGCTCTTTTAACCGTTCCAAAATGGCAAGCTCTTCCAGCAAAGAGCGATCCCCTTTGCTCTGCTTGCGCAAACGCTCCATCCGGCGGGCAAGAAGCTCGAGATCGGAAAAGATCAGCTCCAACTCAATCGTCTCCACATCCCGCAGCGGATCAACGCTGCCGTCCACATGAATTACATTTTCATCTTCAAAGCAGCGAACTACATGAATCATCGCGTCCGCTTCCCGGATATGCCCCAAAAACTGATTCCCAAGTCCTTCTCCTTTGGAGGCGCCCCGAATCAGTCCTGCAATATCCACAAACTCCAAAGTAGCCGGCGTAAACTTTTCAGGCTGATAGATCTTAGCAAGCTCATCCAGCCGTTCATCCGGCACCGAAACAATTCCCACATTCGGCTCAATGGTGCAAAAAGGGTAATTGGCCGAATCAGCACCGCCGCCCGACAATGCGTTAAACAGCGCGCTTTTTCCAACGTTCGGTAATCCTACCATTCCCAATTTCATTGCTTAACATCCTCCTACAACGATTCCGCGCACCCTCTTTTCTTTGCAAAACAGGCGCCGCAAAAGAGGAAAGCGCTCCGCAAAACAAGTCGCTGCCACGCGAAGGCAGCGAGCAATTCAGCTTCTTTTTCATCTGATATCATACAAATTTATCATACCACAGCTTCCCTCTTTTTGTCAATCGGCGCAACTTTTTCAAAATTTTTTTCAAAAAACCATTGACAAATTTCTCATTATCGTGTATCATAATATTCGTCGCTGTGAATGATAACTATGATCGCGACAGAACGGCGATATAGCTCAGTTGGCTAGAGCATGCGGTTCATACCCGCAGTGTCACTGGTTCGAATCCAGTTATCGCTACCAGACGGCCCGTTGGTCAAGAGGTTAAGACACCGCCCTTTCACGGCGGTAACGCGAGTTCAATTCTCGCACGGGTCACCAAACAACAGTCGCCTTCCCTTTCAAGTGCACCAAAACGGTGCTTGTTAGGGAGCGCATTGAGACAGACCTCTCCGAATTCATTCGGGGAGGTTTTTCTATTCTCTTACGCTATATCCTGCCCCTTTTGGCTGCCCTCCTTTTTCTTTTTCATTGAGGAGCTCAGCAGACGCACAGAAAACGTGCTCCCTTCCTTCACCAGCAAAAATTCATCTTTTATTTACATCCAATTCGTTCAAAGCTTTTCTCTTTTATGTAATCCTTATTCATAAGTTGATAAAATCACCGAAATGGAGAATGCTATGAAACATTGGAAACAAAATCGATATGTTTGTATTGGACTTACCCTGTTTCTCACCTTTGCCGGCTGTTTAATCTTTTTTGATCTGTTTTCTTCGGTAAACCCCACCCAAATTCTTTCTGCCTTATCCGGTATTCTCACTCCGTTCTTCATCGGATTTGCCATCGCGTACCTTCTGAACCCGCTAATGCGCTTCTTTGAACGAAAGCTGTTTACGCCGCTGATTGGCAAACGTAGCCCCGGCAAATATCGAAAACTCATTCGCTCCCTGTCGGTATTCCTCTCGCTGCTCATCGCCATCGCCATCATTTTCTTTTTGCTGTTGCTGCTTATCCCTCAGGCTCTTGCAAGCGTTGTAGGTATCATCCAAAAAACGCCCCTTTACCTGAACACCGTCACCTCTTTGCTGGATAACTTCTTCCACGGCAACCCGGATGCTCTGCTGTTGATCAACGATATCTTTTCTAAAATCAGTGAAAATATTCAAGTCTGGCTCAGCACGATTGCGGCGCAGATTCCCGCCATGCTCGATGCCATCGCAAACGGCGTTTTCGGTTTTATCGACTGGATGAAAAACCTGGTTTTAGGCGTTATCATCTCCTTTTATGTCCTGTATCACAAGGAAAAATTCGTATCCCAATTTAAAAAGACGCTCTTTGCGCTCCTCCCCAACCGTATCGCAAGCAAGAGTATCCACCTGTTTGGGGAAATCCACCTTGTGTTCGGCGGCTTCATCACCGGCGTTTTGATTGATTCCACTCTGGTCGGCATCCTCTGCTTTATCGGACTGTCCCTAATGAATATGCCGTATGCCGTCTTAATCTCCTGCCTAGTCGGCGTATTCAATGTCATCCCCTTCTTAGGTCCCTTCTTAGGCGGAATCCCATCCGCCATCATCATCCTGCTGGAAGATCCCAAAAAGGTCGTCTGGTTTGTCCTGTTCATGGTCATCCTGCAACAGTTTGACGGGAACATCATGAGCCCCAAAATCCTCGGAGGCGCCACAGGGCTCCCCACCTTCTGGGTGCTATTTGCCATCATTGCCGGAGGCGGTCTCTTCGGCTTCTTGGGAATGCTCTTGGGCGTCCCCGTATTCTCCGTTATCTATACGCTGGTTTCTCACGCGATTGACCAACGCCTGATTGAAAAGAATCTTCCAACCAAAACGAATGATTATCTACACTCAAAGCAATTGCAGGAGTGGTAAAACGATAGCGATTCTTAAAAGAATAAAACAAAAACCCATGGTCGACTTTCGGTAAAGTCAGCCGTGGGTTTCGTCTTTTTATTGTAGCTTTCTCTGTCACCGCACTCTTTCAAACCCTGTTTTTTAAGTCCTCCGTGCTGCACAAAAAATCATGATCAAAAGAAGGATTGCAGCCTGTAATAACAGAATTTGAGGCGCCGAAAAGAGGACAAGCTGCTGCGTTGCAGTAAGCAGTAACAGCAACAAAATTCCGACAGCCGCACCAGCCAAAGAGAGTACAGTTGTAAACAGCACTGTTTTCTTTAGGCGTTTCGCGCCAATCAACGAGGAGGCAAAGGAAGCAAAGCTGCCGTCGTTGAGAACCGGCGAATTGGTCTTTTCCACCGGCTCAACCTGTTTTCGATAGGCTTTGTGGAACCGTGCCGGCAAAATTTTAAACAGCTTCTCATCAATACCAAAGAGATCCGAAAGCTTCTCCGCAGTGACAACGGGATCAACCGTCTGCACCACGACAACAATATCGTTGTCCAGCAGCTCAATCAAGGTCTTTTCCGTTTCCTCCGACGCAGAAAGAGAAAAGATAAACGCTGCCGCCAATTCACCGGAAATCGAGATATAGACCAATTCCGTCCCTTCCGGACGCATCTTCTGCTCCTCTTTGAGGGACAGCACCGGGATATTATGGTTGATCGCCATCTCGCGGCTCCCGATAATCACATGACGGTCGTCCACCCAACCGGAAATCCCCAAATTATCCTCAAGCAGCACGCTGTCTACCGGTTTGAGGATATCCGAACGTCCCAGCAGGATGTCCAAAAACATATCCCGCAAGATCGAGTTGGAAGCGTTCAAAATGCTGGCGGCGCATAAAATAGAATCGTCAATCGGATGCCGGTGAAACGTCCGCATTCCGCAAAGTCTTACCGTCCCTTTGGGGAACAGCTTTTGCGCCGAAATCATCGCCGCATTTAATTCCCCGAATTCAGAAGCAGCCTCATAACCCAATAGGCTCGCGTCATACTTCCGCAGCCTCCGCTGCGCCAGAAAAAGAGGCGCCTGCAACCCGACCAAAAAGGTGGAAGAACCGCTGACAGAAAGAATAGCGGCAAACAAAGTAAGTCCAATGAAGATATCGTCGGTGCATACTGTTGAAACGGCAAAAACCAAAAATGCCAGGCAAAGGCTGATCGGGGCTACAAAATATCCAACCTGATCCGACTGATCTTCCAAGAAGGTATAATACATAAAATCGGACGGAAAATCAGCTCTCCGAGCGAATCCCACAAAAGGTCTGTGCCGAATCCTTCCGCGGGTAAAGGCTGCGGCAAGCTCCTCGTTGGCCAGAATACCGGACGCATACGTCTTCTTTTTCGTCCGGCAAAGAAGCTGAAACTGCGCCGTTGCGCGGCGTGCCAGAAACAAGCGTCCGACCGAATGAATGAGCAGACATTCGATGGCAACCGGCGCCAACAGAAAAACGTTTCCGTCCGCCGTAAGGCGACTTCCTGAAGCATAAAAAAGCAACAACTGCAATAGACTCCCCACCGCCGCAAGAGAAACAGGGGAATCGCAATTTGCTTTAAAGGTAAATAACCCCTTCAGTCCGTTTCGCAGGGTATCCCAACTGAATGCGGCAGCCATCCCAAGCAGGATAAGCCAACCGGTCAAATAGGTAGTCGCTCTGTCCGGTATCAGCGCCACCGGCAGCTGCGCGGGTGCAAACATCAAAAGAGAAATCCAAACAACCGCAACCGCCATCAAAATACTCAGTCCAACCGTCACAATCGTAAAGGTTCGCTGCAACTTCCTCAAATAATCTGCAACCGCCGTCCGATCTTTCGGCGAACGATACTCCAATTCGCGAAGACTTTCGTTATCCTGCGGTTCTATTTCCACCTCGTCCGCGCCACGCGACTGTTCTTCCGGCAGTTCGGCATAAAGGGGACGCACACGGCGAGTTTGATACTGCTCTTCCCTGCGCAACTGGAAATCCGCCGCCTTTTTGACCCGCTGCGCCCGGAAATGATGATATTGGTTGACCATCGTATCGCTGATTTTCATCTCGCGGAAGGTCTGCGCTTCATCCAACGTCATCCGATGCTGATTGGAAAACGCGCCTGTTTGAAAGATGGACGGACCCCGCTCACTCTTTGAGTGGCTGTAAATATTCTGGCTCCCC
>CAKRVU010000011.1 GCA_934408835.1 uncultured Oscillospiraceae bacterium
GGAGCTGGTGGACGGACTCGAACCCCCGACCTGCTGATTACAAATCAGCTGCTCTACCAACTGAGCTACACCAGCATAATAAAGAAGCGGTTGCCAGCGACGCTGGTGGTCGGGGCGACAGGACTTGAACCTGCGGCATCTTGGTCCCAAACCAAGCACTCTACCAAACTGAGCTACGCCCCGATATCAATCACACATCGAATAAACTTATTATATCGGATATATTCCAAAATGTCAATACCTTTTTTCTATTTTTTTCGTTACCAGAAAAATAATTTTAAAAATAAAGAGGGCGACGGTTCAAATTGGAGTTAGAATGCAGTAGTGTAAATGGAATTATCGCGTTTGTAGTTGTTTCAAGAAGCGAGAAACGCGACAAAAAAGAAGCCGCTATACAAAACACTTGTACAGCGACTTTTTTGGATTGTATCGGTTGAGTGCAAAGCGTTTCACACGTTTGGAAGATAGCAAACAATGAAACTCACGATGATTAGAATGTGACGTCTTCACCAATGAAGGCGCAGCTGAGCACCTTTTTCAAGTCTTCCGCTGACGCCGGACGGGGGTTGGAGGCGGTGCAGGGATCCAAAGCGGCATTTTCGCAGATAAAGTCGAGCTTTTTATCAAAATGATCTTTGGAGACTCCGTTAGCCGCATAGGTTTGTTCAATTCCCAATTTCCGGTTCAGGTCTTTGATGGCTTGAACGAGGTTGTTAACCAATTGCTTATCGGTCATTCCGGGCAGTCCGATATGACGCGCAATGGTGGCATAGCGGGACAAGCAAACCTTTGAATTATACTGGATTACATAGGGGAGTAAAATTGCGTTGCAGCATCCATGGGTAATTTCAAATTCTGCGCCGGTTTTATGAGCCAGACTGTGACAGATACCCAAAAGCGCATTGGAAAACGCCATTCCGGCAAGGCACTGCGCGATATGCATTGTTTCTCTGGCCTGGTGACTGCCGTAATAGGAATCCACCAGACAATCAAAAATATCTGAGATAGCCTGCAGGGCAAGCGGATCGGAAAAGCCTGAGCGTGCCGTTGCGACATATGCTTCAATCGCATGAGTCAGCGCGTCCATACCGGTGTCAGCCGTGAGTTTCTTCGGCATGGTTAACGGGATGGAAGTATCCAGAATAGCAATATCAGGAGTAATCTCAAAGTCGGCAAGCGGATATTTGATATTGTTCGAATAGTCGGTAATAACAGAAAATGCAGTCACCTCAGTTGCGGTTCCGCTGGTAGAGGGGATCGCAACAAAGATCGCTTTTGTCCGCAATTTCGGCATGGTAAATGGATTTTTAATATCGTCAAAGCTCTTTTCGGGATATTCGTAAAATACCCACATTGCCTTTGCTGCGTCAATAGGGGAGCCGCCGCCGATTGCAATAATGATATCAGGACCGAATTCCTGCATCGCTTTTGCTCCGCGCATTACCGTTTCGATGGAAGGATCCGGCTCAACGCCCTCAAACAAAAGGGTTTTTACATCAATTGACGCCATAACGTCTTCTACCTTTTGCAAAAAGCCGCCCCGTTTCATAGAGCTGCCGCCGGTGACAATGATAGCCCTTTTTCGATCCTTGAGCACCTTCAATTCTTCGATTGCATTTGGACCATAATAGATATCTCTTGGTAATGTAAAACGTGCCATCTTCGATTACCTCCTGTAAAATCAGATAAAATTCATACAACAAACGATCTGTTACAAGTGCCATTATACCACGTTCTATCCGATATGTCAGAAACAAAGTGTAAATTCTTTATTATTTTTTTGAAAAAGGTTCAATCATTATGTGAAATATATACCATATTTTTCGGAAATCTGTCAAAAAGGGGCTTTTTATTAAAAAAACGACCTGCTAAGTGCTCAATTGGTTTGAGAATAGATTCTGTTTGTTGCAAAAAACAGCTCGGATTGACAATCAAAAGGGGAGGAAACCCATTAACGTTTTGAAAATGCCAAAGGTTTCTGTGATGTGGTTTATTTATATCAGAAAAAACATCCCGAAAAAGGATGTTGACAAATTGATCAATCAAAGATATAATAATAGCAGTTGGGATGTTTGCATTAGTCCTTGCTGTTCATTACGATAATAGAGTTTGAGATCGTAACGTTGACCGTTACGGTCTTTTCTCTTTTATGTAACAACTTTCGCAGGAAAGCTAATAGCGCATCCTTCATGATATCACCTCCTCTCACCCTAGTTCTAAAAAGAGTGTAGATGGGGAGGCTTATCACAAGGACTACATCCCAACTGCTGACCTTTAGTATACAATATTTTACAAATTCTGTCAATCTGACAAATGAAATCATAATTGCACAGCCCAGTGGTTACCCCTTCGGTTCGGTATGGGCTAGTGCCAGCAATGCCGGTCGTAGAATGTTTTATTTTTCAGTCGCACCTTTCGGTTTGTCTTCATGTTATACTACCTCTTGAAAAGATTTTCTAGCTCGATCATTTTATGACCTGATATTTTAATAGATCCCTTCGCTGCTGTCGTTTGTTTAGCAACAGGGTTATGTTGACCTATAATATGCCTTGCATTAAGACCATTTTTTCTGAAGGAGGGATGTTTGATTCTTTGCAGATTGCAGAAAAGAACAAGGAACAAATCAGATTATTGACTGGAAACACACATGACGGATATGACATCACATTCAAGGATGGTTGCAAAATTCATTGTAGAACAAAATTGGAAGTCAGAAAAGCGATTATTTCATATCTTGCACAAGACCAATGATTTTGTGTTACTAGCTTGTTACTAATGGACAGATTTTCAGGTGTTTGCAGAAGATGTTCAGCATGTTATAAAATAAGAAAAAGCCTTGGAAACATTGAATTTCCAAGACTTTTGTGTTTTGTTCTCTGAACCTTTGAATTAACGCTTGCTGAACTGCGGAGCGCGACGAGCTGCTTTAAGACCGTATTTTTTACGTTCCTTCATACGCGGATCCCGCGTCAAAAAGCCGGCTTTTTTGAGTGCCGGTCGAAGTTCCGGATTATATAACAGAAGTGCACGTGACAATCCGTGACGGATAGCGCCGGCCTGTCCGGTTACGCCGCCACCGGTGACATTGCAAACAATATCGAATTTTCCTTCTGTTTCCGTTAAGGTAAGCGGTTGACGAACAATCAACTTTAATGTATCCAGTCCGAAATAGTCGTCCATATCCCGTTTGTTGATTGTGATTTTGCCGGTTCCTTCATAAACGCGGACGCGGGCAACGGAGCTTTTTCTTCTGCCGGTTCCATAATAATATGGTTTGGTATCGTACATAATTCTTCCCCTCCTTTATGAAATGGACAGAGCCTGCGGCTGCTGCGCCTGATGTGCATGATTTGCGTCCGGATAGGTGCGAAGACGGGTAGCCATCTTACGACCGAGTGTGTTGTGTGGGAGCATTCCGGTAACGGCATAAGTCATCGCCTTTTCCGGATTTTCTTTCATTAGCTTGCTGTACTTGATTTCCTTGATGCCGCCAACCCAGCCGGTATGCCAGTAATGGGATTTTTGTTCCAGCTTCTTGCCGGTTAAGATTGCGTCTTTACAGTTGATAATGATGACATGATCGCCGCAGTCCACATGAGGGGTGAAGATAGGTTTGTGCTTTCCGCGGAGGATTGCCGCAGCTTTGGCAGCAACGCGACCAAGCGGTTTGCCGGCGGCGTCGATCACATACCATTTACGGCTAATTTCTGAAGCCTTTGCCATTGTGGTAGACATGATAAGATTCCTCCAATATGTTTTTGATATAAAATAGATTGTTCCTTCCAGGCAAACCGACCGAGAAACGCCTTCGGTTACGCTGATTTGTCCCGCATCAAAAAGACAAGGAACCTGTTCAATGGAAAGAACGTTGCTGGTAATTTGCTCAAACAGACTCCGGGCAAACGGTCTAAACACAGCCGATGGGATGGGGCTGATATACTTAATACACGTTTGCCGGGAAAGAGCTGCAACCAACAGAAAACGTTATTTATTATAGCATACCGTCTGAGAAAGTCAAGCGTTTTTTGAAAAAAAGACAACAATTCTCATTGTTTTCTCTTAAAATCTCAATTATTCTAACGTATCATCCCGTATGCTCCAATATTATTTTTGTTTTAGCTGTTTATTGGTGATATCAAAATACGGAATCTGCCTGATGGCGAAGCGTCCGCAACAAAATTCAAACATTACTTTTCTGAGTGGCGGTTTAACAGAGAGGAACGGAAGAGCTGCCGTTTTAAAATCTTCCAATCAAAGGGGATGAGCGGATACAGGTAACAGCGTCCGGAAACGGTTTTGCTGAAGAGAAGAACCATCAGAATTCCGGCGATCCCGACCAGGTAGCCCCAGACGCCCACGCCCCACAGTCCGAATATTCCGGTTGTGATTAGCAAAAAGATTCGCATAAATTTCAGTGAATATCCAAGCTCATATCCGGGCTGCGAGAAATTGGCCAATGCGACAAAGGCGGTATAAAGCAATGCTTGCGCTGTAAACCATCCCGATTGTACGGCGTAGTCCCCTACGATAATGGCGGCCAGAACGCTAAGGGATGTGGTGAGCATATTCGGTGTGTTCAGGCTTGCAAGCTTCATTCCGTCAATGGAAAATTCTAAAATTAAAATTTGCAATAGAAGGGGAACATTGGTCTCGTCTGTCACCAAAATAAATTGAAGCCACGATGGGACCGCGTTTGGATACTGATTCAGGAGAATCCAAGTAGGTGTGATTAATACCGTCAGAATCATGACGATTGCGCGGGTAAGCTTCAAATAGGAGCCGATAAACGGTGGAAAGTAATAATCGTTGGCCTCTTCCATGATGGAAAATATGGTGGCTGGAATGAGAAGAACCGCCGGAGAATTGTCGACGACAACGGCAATTTCGCCTTCTAGAATATGCGCGGCGGTGGTGTCTGGGCGTTCGGTAAATTTGAATTTTGGGAGAGGATTGTACCATTTCCGGTGAACTAGAATTTCCGCCATACTCTCCTGATTCATCGTCAGCGCGTCTACTTTGACCTGTTCTAGGCGACTCAGTATCTTTTTTAATAGCTTCGGGTCTACGGAGTCCCCGATATAACAGAGGGCAACGTCCGTTTTGGACTGTTTTCCAACGGATATATGCCTGACGACTAGACGCGGATCGCGTATTCTTCTGCGGATTAACGCGGTGTTTAAGACCAGCGTTTCCACAAAACCGTCGCGCGAACCGCGAAACACCTTATCCTTGTCCGGCTCAGAGGAGTCGCGTTGCGGATAGGTTCTCACGTCAATTAAAATGGCGCGGTCAAAGCCATCGACAAAGAGAGCGGTTTGCCCGGATAGTATCGCGGTTATAATCGCTTCTTCCTGATCTTCCAAGTCCACTTCACCATAGGAAATACTGGTTTTTGACAAGGTGTATGCGTCCTTTAGGAGATTTGCGTCTGTTATCCGGTAGAGGGTGTCGAGAATTTTTCCGAGCTGAGCGTCTTTACAAAATCCATCGACAAAGAAGATGGCGGCTGTTTTTCCGCAAATGGTAATGGTGCGGTATACAATATCAAAATTCAAGTTGGTGTGGAGCACTTTTTGATACTGTTCAATTGTTTTTTGAATATTTGGGTTGACTGGCATAAAAACCCCCCTGACTGTTATTTGCTAACAGGGTTAGCATTTCCAAGTCAGGGGGAGTTTATCCCAAAAGCTTCGGGTGATGGCGAATAGATTTATAGTGAGGCGATATAGTCTTCCAGTTCGCTCTTGATGACGGTGACGCGGGGTCCGTAGATGACCTGGACGCCTTCGCCTTTGACAATCACGCCGGCAGCGCCGCTTTTCTTCAGCAGAGGCTCCTCTACCAGAGAGGGGTCGGATACGGTGACGCGCAAGCGGGTAGCGCAGCAGTCAAGATTTCGGATATTGTCCTTTCCGCCCAAGCCCTTTAAGATGGTGGCGGAAACGGAGTCCTCCTCTTCCGGTTCGTTGCTGGACGAGGGTGGCTCTGGAGCGCCTTGCGCAATATAGTCTTCCAATTCGCTCTTGATGACGGTGACGCGAGGTCCGTAGATGACCTGGACGCCTTCGCCTTTGACAATCACGCCGGCGGCGCCGCTTTTCTTCAGCAGAGGCTCTTCCACCAGAGAGGGATCGGATACGGTGATGCGCAAACGGGTGGCGCAGCAATCGAGATTCTTGATGTTTTCCTTGCCGCCAAGACCGCTTAGGATGAGGGAAGAGATTTGGTTTTTAGATTCTTTTTTTCTTGCCTCTAAGTCTTTGCGGGTATACAGTTTTGCTTCAGCGTCAACATCGCGTCCTGGTGTTTTCAGATCGAATTTTTTGATGACGAAGGTAAACAGGAAGTAATAGATAAAGAAATAGGCGATACCAACGATGGGGATCCAAATCCAGTTGGTTTTATCGTTTCCTTGCAGCACGCCGAACAGGAAAAAGTCAATGAGACCGCCGGAGAATGTCATACCAACGCCGACCTGGAACAGGTGCATCAGCATATAAGAAAGACCGCAAAGGACGCAATGGATTCCGTATAGCGCGGGGGCGACAAACAAGAAGGTAAACTCGATCGGCTCGGTGATACCGGTCAGCATGGCGGTGAGCGCAGCGGAAAGGAGAAGACCTCCGATCTCGGCGCGTTTTTCCGGCAGCGCGCAGCGGTACATAGCCAGCGCGGCGCCCGGGAGTCCAAAAATCATAAAGGGGAACTTACCGGACATAAAACGTGTAGCGTCTACGCTAAATGCGGTGGTATCGGGAGAAGCCAGCTGGGCGAAGAAGATATTTTGCGCACCTTGAATCAGGTTTCCATCGATCATCATGCTGCCGCCTAAGCCCGTCTGCCAAAACGGCAGGTAGAAGACGTGGTGGAGACCAAACGGAATCAGCGCCCGTTCGATCAGACCGTAGATAAAGGTGCCGAACAGTCCCGAGTTGAGCACGAGACCGCCTAGGGCATAAATTCCTTCTTGCACAAACGGCCAGATAAAGAACATGGCGGCGCCGACAAGGATATAAACAACGGTAGATATAATAGGCACAAACCTGGTACCGCCAAAGAAAGAGATGACTGAGGGGAGCTGAATTTTATAGAAACGGTTGTGTAAAGCTGCGACGCCAAGTCCTACCAGAATACCGCCGAAAACGCCCATTTCCAACGTCCAAGTTCCGAGCACCTGACCGATCGTGCCGGCTTCTTTTGCGGCATCGGTGATTCCACCGGTTAGCGAAAGCATGGTGGAAATGGTTTCGTTCATGATAAAATAGGCGATTGCTGCCGACAGGGTGGCGACTTCTTTTTCCCGTTCCGCCATTCCGAGGGCAACGCCCATGGCAAAAATAATCGGCAGATTGCTGAATATGATTTGCCCGGTATTGGCCATAATCGTGAGAATCCAGTTTAATACCGTTCCCTCTCCTAGCAGCCACTGCAGACCATAGGACTCAACCATGACCTGGTTGCTAAAGGACGCGCCGATACCTAGCAATAGTCCTGCTACCGGCAGAATCGCGATCGGGAACATAAACGAGCGACCGACTCGCTGCAATACACTGAATACGCCGCCTTTTTTGGCGGGATTTTTGGTGAGATCTTTTTGTTTTTTTGCCATAAAAACCTCCTGTTGTTTTTGGATTTATCATCAAATTATTTTGATTCTCTTTTTTCAGGATAAAAGGGAAGACTGAGAAATGAACAGTCCCTTCCCATAGCATTCCCAGTCGGATTCCTTTCAACCCATTGGAAAAATTTAAGCGAAAAAGGGCGCAGTACGCCCTTCGTGGGTTTATAAAATAGAATTCAGCAGACGCTCCTTGATTTGCTGCACATTGGTTTCCCGCACCTTTTTTCGGAGAGGAAGGAGATAGGCGGGAGAGACGGAGAGCTCGTCAATCCCCATTGCCAAAAAGGTTTCGGTCAATTCCAAATCTGCGGCAAGCTCGCCACAAATCCCCATCCAGATACCGTTTTTATGCGCGTTATCCGCAACCATTTTCAGCATCCGCAGGATGGCCTTATGATGGGGATCGTAAAATTCATTCAAATCGTTGTTCTGACGGTCGACCGCCAATGTGTATTGCGTCAAATCATTGGTTCCGATACTGAAGAAATCGACCTCTTTTGCCAAATCGTCACTGATGATTACCGATGCCGGCGTTTCAATCATGATTCCAATTTCAAGATTTTTATCAAACGGAATGGAATCGGCTGTCAGCTGTTCGGTGACAGAATAGAGGATTTCTTTGATACGGCGCACCTCTGAAACAGATGTGATCATCGGGAACATGATCGCGATTTTTCCATAGGCGGAGGCGCGGAGCAACGCGCGCAGCTGCGTTTGAAAAATCTCTGGTCTTGTTAAACAAATTCGGATGGCACGCATTCCCATTGCCGGGTTTTCCTCTTTTGGGAGATTGAAATAATCAATTTGCTTATCGGCGCCGATATCGAGAGTACGGATGATGACGCGTTTTCCCGCCATGTTTTCGGCTACCTTCCGGTAAACGGTAAACTGCTCCTCTTCGGACGGGTAATAGCTATTTTCCAGATAGAGAAATTCGCTGCGGAACAGCCCGATTCCGCCGGCGTCATTTTGCAAAACTGCGCCGACGTCGCTGATGTTCCCGATATTGGCATAGAGGTTGATTGTTTGCCCGTCTAATGTGATATTTTTCTTCCCGCGCAGCTGCTGCAACAGCGCTGTCTGTTCAAGCGCTTTTTTCTGCTTTTCCTTCATCTCTTTGAGTGTAGCCTCGTCCGGGTCGAGATAGACCGTTCCGGTAAAACCGTCTATGACAGCAAATGCGCCATCACATTCCGGCGGCAGCTTATCGCCAACGCCGATAACGGCGGGAATATTCATTGTGCGGGCTAAAATCGCCGTGTGAGAATTGGCTGAACCTTGGCGGGTGACAAAGCCGAGAACCAGTGATTTGTCAAGCTGCACCGTTTCGCTGGGCGCTAAATCGTCCGCCGCAATGATAACCGGCTGGTTTGCGTCAATTTCGTGATCGGAAGCGCCCGAAAGCACCTTGATTAGGCGCTCCGACACATCCTTGACATCGGCCGCGCGTTCCCGCATATAATCATCGTCCATTGAGGAAAACATTTGAGAAAAATTGTCCGATGTGACGGCGACTGCATATTCCGCATTGGATTTTTGCGTCCGGATAATATTTTGAATGGATTCCAGATAGTCCAGGTCTTCGAGCATCATTTGATGTATCTGAAAGATCATCGCATTCCCCTCGCCCACTTCGGCAAGCGCCTTTTGATACAGGTTGCCAAGCTGTTCGATCGCCTTTTCCTTTGCGCTTTGCAAGCGGGATATTTCCTGTTCCGGGTCATCCACATGACAGCGTTTGACCTGTTGCTGCGATTGTGAAAAAAACGAAATCTTTCCGATAGCAATGCCTCCGAAGACGCCTTTGCCGCAAATCACTTTCATAGTGCTTTTATCCTCCCTTTTGACAAAAAGAAAACAAAGTCTCTTTTATCAATCTCCTTATTTTATCCTAATTATGCACAAGTTTTACTAAAAAGTCAAGAGATTTATCAAAAACTTTCACAAACATTTCGCAAAGAAAATGGGCTGTTCGGTTGTCCCGGCAGCTCGCTTTTTACAAAAAACAAAGGTCTTTTTCTTATCGTTTTGCACTCATGCGATTGTTTTGTGAAAAAGTTTCGGTTTTGTGTTTCAAAAAAGGGTATGCTTCTGCGACCGAACAAAGTACATGTCATCATTTTTGCCGCCGACGATAAATTTAGTATACTCAAATCAAGTATACACGCCACATGGTAGGATAAAACAATGTTAAAATGTACTTAAAATAAGATTGTTTTGAGGTGGATTGATTGAGAAACAAAGAAAACAAACATATTGATTTTGTTGCTAATTACAAAAGCCAATTCTATTCGGTACATTACAATCTATAACTATTTTGGCTTCAACTCGTAAGTTTTTTGCTTCGTAAATTAAAGTTAAAATAGTTATGAGAAAGGTGGTGACGTTATGGATACGCATGCTCGTCTGCAACAGTTATTACGCGAACGCGGGTGGACAGAGTATAAACTTTCAAAGGAATGTGGTTTAGCACAGTCCACTATTGGCAACATATTTAGAAGAAACACGGTTCCATCTGTCGCAACCCTTGAGACGATATGCAAAGCCTTTGGTATCACCATGTCACAATTTTTTGCTGAAACCGATATGGTGGAATTAAGTCCTTATATGAAAGAATTTTTTGAGCGTTCAGTTTTCCTGACAATGAACCAAAAAATCGCAGTGATTCAAATGCTCAAAGCAATGAATTATGACAACGAACCGATAGATGAGTTTTGTTTCAACGAATTTCAGAAACGAACGCATAAAATATGTTTCACGGGTCACCGCCCAGAAAAGCTAGTCCGCACGGAAGAGGATATAAAAAAGGATTTGGAGATACAAATCCGACGAGCAATCGCAGATGATCTAACTATATTTATTACCGGTATGGCGCGTGGAACAGATATCTGGGCAGCACAGATCGTGTTGAAACTACGTGAACAAGGTATCCCCGTGAAACTGATATGCGCTTGTCCTTATGACGGCTTTGAAAAAGGGTGGCGAAGCGAATGGCAAAAACAATATAGAGATATTCTTGAAGCGGCGGATTTTGTAAAATATATTTGCGAAAATTACAATCGGTCTTGTTTCCAAATCAGAAATGAATGGATGGTAAATCATTCCGACAGAGTGGTTGCGGTATTTAATGGACAAAAGAGCGGAACGAAAAACACGATAGATTATGCGAAAAAAATTGGCGTTCCTGTCATCCAAATTAAAGGATAAATCCATAATCATTTGCAGTGTGAATAGAGGCAATAATGAATCCATTCATTAAGCAAGTAAAATGAAAAACTCTCGTTCTAACGAACGAGAGTTTTTTTGCTGGTTGCGGAGGTTGGATTTGAACCAACGACCTTCGGGTTATGAGCCCGACGAGCTACCAAACTGCTCCACCCCGCGATAATCAAGAGCACTGAAAACCTGTATTTTCAAGTACTCTTATATTATACTACAACTTTTTAGAAAATGCAAGCCTTTTTTTGAAAAAAATTATTTTTTTAAATCGAGTCGTCTTTTAGGTCGTTTTCAGGGGTTTCGCTGGGGGTGGGTTGCGCTTGCTCGTTCGCCGGCGTTTCTTCCATATCGGCTGCGTCAAAGTCTTCGGCGAAGGCAGATTCGTCTGCGGCGTCAAAATCGTCTTCGAGATATTCTGTATCGTCGATATAGATATCGACATTGTTATCCTTTTTGCTCCGGTTTAAAACGGTCATAATTGCAACGACCAGCCCGACGCCTGCGGCTGCGACCGCGACCAATGTCATCAAAATTCCTTTTTTCATCAAAACTCCTCCTATACAAACATGTTAGCGTTACCTTATTATTATATACGACTTCTTTTCAAATTACAAGGTTTATTTTTAAATATTTCCAGTTGCGAATAAAAACAGGGAGAGGGCGCACAGAGGCGCGGTTTCACAGCGAAGAATTCGCGGACCGAGGCTGGCGAGGGAGACTCCGGCATTTTCCGCCTGTTTGACCTCTTCCAGTGAAAATCCGCCCTCGCTTCCCACAAAAAAGGAGACGCGCTTTTCTTCTTGCGAGATCAAATCCCGTACCGATTGACCGCCGCATTCATAAAATAAGACGGAACGGGTTTCCGGTTCAAGCTCCTGCAATGCCTGCGCGAAGGTTCGCAGCGGGTTGACCGTTGGGATGATTCCGCGACCGCTCTGTTTGGCTGCCTCCTGCGCAATTTTTTGATATCGAAGCCGTTTTTTTTCAAACGCCTCGGGCGTTGGGCGGGAGATACAGCGGGAAGTCATGACCGGAGTAATCAGAGAGGCGCCAAGCTCCACCGATTTTTGGATAATCCAATCCATCTTGTCGCCCTTGGGGAGCGCCTGATACAAATGAAGAAAAACTCCCGGTTCGCTGGACACCGGGCACTTTTCCAGCACTTGCAGCGTTACGGTATCTCCTGTTTGGCGAATGACGCAATGATAGTCGAAGCCCTTCCCGTCGCAAAGGGTCAGCGTTTCGCCCGGTTTCATTCTGAGCGAACGGGCGATATGCCGCGCTTGCTCTCCTTCCAATCGCACAAGATCTCCCGGCGTTTCGGGAATAAAAAATCGTGGCATTTTTTCTTTCCTCCATAATACTACAAATTTTGTTGACAAACGGGGCAAAAGATACTACTATAAATAGAAAACAATTGGATTTGACCCAGAAAGGATCGTTAGATACTATGAATATTTTAATCATTGGATGCGGACGGCTTGGCTCTCGGCTTGCCAGCGTTCTCGATTTACAGGGGCATGACATCGTTGTAATCGAAAGCGACCCGGAGCGTCTCAACCAGCTGGACGACAGCTTTGACGGACTGATGATACAGGGGAATCCCATTGATTTGGATGTAATGAAATCAGCCGGAATCGAGGGCTGCGATTATGTGCTCTGTCTCAGTCCAAACGATAACCAGAATTTGATGGCGTCGCAAATCGCGCGGAACATTTTCCATGTTCAGTATATCATCGCGCGGGTGCTCGATCCGGTTAAGGCGCATGTTTATGAGACGCTTGGGATCGACACCATTTGTCCCACCACGCTGGCGTTTGAAGCGATTTGCTCCAGCCTCTTTACGGCGGGGGACAATAAAATCATCCACTACGGCGGTTCGACTCTCGAAATGAACGCGGTTCCGTACGAGCGTTGGATGAAGGGGAAGAAGCTGTCTGAGATCGAAAACATTTATGATTATCGGCTGCTTGGATTTATTGACAAAAATAAAAAAATAACCCTGTATACCGATGAGAAAAACCGGGCGATCACCGAATCCGATTGCCTGTTGTTCGCTACAGTGATTGATTGAGGAAGGAGCGCTTTGTTATGAATATTGTGATTGTAGGCGCGGGGACGATCGGCTATTATCTCACACGCTCTCTCCTTGGCGGAAAGCATGAAATTAAGTTGATTGAAGCTTCTAAAACCCGGTGTATGCTCGCCGCTGACAAGCTGGAGGTAACTGTGATTCACGGAGACGGGACTCAGGTGAGCGTCTTGAAAAAAGCGGGGACGCACAAGGCGGATGTTCTGGTTGCTGTGACTGGGAACGATGAGAACAACTTTGTATGCGCCCAGCTTGCCAAGAGACATTTTGGAGTTAAAAGCACCATTGCGCGGGCAAACAACCCTCAGAATATTGAAGCAATGAAGAAGATTGCGGCTGACATCGTTGTTTCCAGTGCCGATATCATCTCGAACATCATTGAACAGGAAGTGGACAGCGTTGGGATGCGGCTTGTCACCCGTCTTTCGATGGGGGATTCCTCCGTTTTGGAATTCATTGTCAATCAAGACGATCCCATTGAAGGGAAATGCCTGAGCGAGATTTCTCTGCCGAAGGATACGCTGATTATTACGATTTTGCGGGGCGGAAAGTCCATCATAC
>CAKRVU010000012.1 GCA_934408835.1 uncultured Oscillospiraceae bacterium
GGAGGTGAACTGTCCGCTACCTAACCGTCCGCGAAGCTGATGAATTTGGGAAAGACCGTATAAGTACGCTTTTTCAATCTTAATTACCGTCGAGTTTGGTATGTTTATTCCCACTTCAATGACAGTAGTTGCAATTAAAAGCTGTATGTCGCCATTTGCAAACTTTGTCATTTGTTCTTCCTTTTCAGCAGGCGGCATTTTTCCGTGTAAAATTCCAACCCGGTAGTTTTGGAATTCGGTTGATTCTAATGTTTTGGCGTACTCTAAGAGGGAAACGGTTTCTCCCTTCGATTTCTCAATTGCGGGGCACACGATATAAGCCTGACGTCCCTCGTCCATTCTTTGCCGGAGAAAGGAGCAGGCGCGATGTCTTTTGGATGGCGGGATTGCTACCGTTTGAATCGGTTGGCGGCCGGCTGGAAGTTCGTCAATGACAGAAATGGACAGATCTCCGTATAAGATAAGGGCTAATGTGCGTGGAATCGGGGTGGCCGACATGACGAGCATATGAGGGTGTTTTCCTTTGGCTGCGAGATCTTTCCTCTGCACAACGCCAAAGCGGTGTTGCTCATCGGTAATTACCAATCCCAGATTATCAAAAACTGTTGCCTTTTGCAGCAGGGCGTGGGTGCCTACCACAACGGATAACTGTCCGCAACGAAGTTGCTCGCGGAGCTGCTCCTTTTCCTTTTTTTTCAGCGATCCGGTGAGAAGACCAACGGAAATGCCCAGTGGAGAGAGGAGGGAAGAGAGCGTTTGATAATGCTGCATTGCCAAAATTTCTGTAGGTGCCATCATAGCTGATTGCATATGATCTTGTGCCATCAGGTAGCAAAGGGCGGCTGCCACCATGGTTTTTCCGGAGCCGACGTCGCCCTGAACCAGACGGTTCATAGGATGACTTTTTAGGCAATCGCCAATACATTCCCGAATTACACGAGTTTGTGCATCGGTCAGGGAAAAGGGGAGGGTTGCAAGAAAAGGGGAGAGGTCGGTATGCGAGAGGAGCTGGTGGGTGCGTTCCGTACGTTTTTGACGCAACAGAGACAAGCCGAGCTGCCAGACCAGAAGCTCTTCAAATATCAAACGTCGGCGTGCGTCCTCCGCAGCTTTCCAGTCGCTTGGGAAATGAATTTGGTGGAGCGCTGTATGATACGAACACAGATGGTATTCCTCGCGGATAGAGGGGGGGATGATATCCGAATCGTCTACCATTGTGAGCGCTTGACGGATATTTGTGATGATCATTTTGTTGGTCAGACCATCGGTTAGAGAATAAATAGGGCGCAGACAGGCGTCCTCCGGCTGAAAAATCTGAGGAGAGTTCATCTGGCGGTTGCGGAGGGTTCCGGTAATTTTTCCGTAAAACAAATAGGTGTTTCCCGATTGCAGCGAATTAAACTGATAATGATTGTTAAAGATGGTGATTCTCAAATTGCCGCTGTGATCTCCCACAGTGACCGGATAAAGCGTCAATCCTTTTCGGACGGTATAGGGGGCGCCTTTTTGGGTGACGGTGGCAAGGATGGGAGAAAGTGCGTCGACAGGAGCCAGAGCAATCGGTATGGCAGTGGTAAGGTCAAGGTAATTACGCGGATAATGCTGCAACAGGGCGCAGACGCTATCAATGCCGAGCCGCTGATAGCGTTCGGCACGTTTTACGCCTACCCCCTGTAATGAATTAATAGGTTGTAATAATTCCGATTGCATATTATTCCACCGAAAGGATATAGTAATAGACCGGTTGGCCGCCGTTTAACAGGTTGATTTCAAGATCGTCGCCAAATTTGTTTTTCAGCATTTCATATAGAATCTCGGCATTTTCGTCGGTGACATTATTGCCGTATAAGATAGTTGCAAACTGACTGCTTGAATGTACCATGCGCTTCATTAAGCGATAAGCCGCTTTGGTAACATCCTTTTCGGTAAAAGAAATTTTTCCGTTTTCCAGTGCCAAAATTTCATTTTTGCCGATTTGCTTTCCTTCAAAATAAGAATCGCGCGCGGCAAAGGTCACCAGTCCGGTTTTGACTTTGGAAAAGGCGCGGGTCATTTCCGTTTGATTCACCTGAGCTGACTGTTCCGGGTCGAATGATAGCATTGCGGAAATACCTTCAGGGATGGAGCAAGTTTGTAAGACGCATACTTCGCGATCTGCAAGCCGTGCCGCCTGTTCGGCCGCCATAATAATGTTTTTGTTATTTGGCAGCACAAAAATCCGCTTTGCGCCGATAGAGTGGATGGCCTCTAGTAAATTTTCAGTACTGGGATTCATGGTTTGTCCGCCGCTGACTACGCTGTTTACCCCTAAATTTTCAAACAGCTCTGCAACACCCTGACCGGCAGCCACTGCGACAAAACCATATGGAACATCTGGATCTACCGCCACATACCGGGCATTTTTTTTAGATTCTTTAGCTTGACGCGCCCGCGTTTCATGCTGCAAATGCAAATTGTCGATCTTTATATTGCTTAAATAACCAAATTGAAGAGCCTCTTCTATCGCGTTGCCGGGGTGATTGGTATGCAGATGGACTTTAATAATATCGTCATCGTCGACCACTACAACGCAATCTCCAATTGATTCAAGAAAAGCGCGCAGAGAAACAGGGCTTCTGCTTTCCCTGCGGTTTACAATGAACTCGGTGCAATAGCCATAGGTAATTTCGCCATCGAACTCTGCCGCTGCATTAACCAGTTGTTTTGGCTGTGGTTGTTCTTTCAGCTCAATACCGGCTTCCCCTTGAATGACCTGTAACATTCCTTCCAGCAGCGTTACAAAGCCTTGACCTCCGGCGTCGACAACGCCGGCTTTCTTCAGCACCGGGAGCATTTCCGGGGTTTGCGCGAGTGCTTTTTGGGCACCCTCCAATGCCTTAGAAAACAGCAAGGTGACATCCTGCGTATTTTGCGCTTGTGCTGTTTCCGCAGCAATTCGCGCTACCGTCAAAATCGTTCCTTCTGTTGGGCGCATAACTGCTTTATAAGCCGATTGGACGCCCGCATGCAAGGCGGCTTTGAGCTTGTCGGCTGTCAATGTGGTGCAATTCTTTAATTGCTGTGAGATGCCGCGGAAGAGGAGGGACAAAATGACGCCGGAGTTACCACGGGCACCACGAAGCATCGCAGACGCAGTGGTTTTTGCCACATCGCCTACGGTGGGATTGTTCAGTTCGTTCAAAGCGTTTACGGCTGCGGAAGCAGTCATTGACATGTTGGTGCCTGTATCGCCGTCCGGAACCGGGAAAACATTGAGTTCGTCAATGTGGTTCCTTTGATTGGACAGATGATTTGCCCCCGATATAATAGCGTTTTTCAGTGTGATTCCGTTCATGCGGTCATTCTCCTGTTTCATCTTTGATTCCATCTACAAAAATGTTGATTCTGCCAATTTCCAATTCTGTCAATTCTTCCAATGTATAGCGGAGCTTATGCTTGATACTGCGAACCGTTTCGCTGATATTGACGCCGCAGCTCAGAAGGAGGTGCAGATCAACCTCGAGAAGCTGTTTGTTATATTTGATCTTGAAATTTCGGTTGGAATTGTCTCCGGTCAAAAGGCGCAAAAAAACCTGTCGGTTATTCCGCGCGGCGACGCCGACTACGCCAACGCAATTGGTAACGGTATGGGTAATCACATCGATCAGGTACTGCCGGGAGAGCCGGATACTTCCCAGATGGTTTTCCAGATAAATCATAAGCGCTTTGTCCTTTCCATACGGATTCCCTTTTGTGTTTGAGAAAACAGTCTATATGTTGAAATCAACGGTTTTTCAAACTAAAATGGGATACTGATTGAGATGTAACATCGACTGGACGACCGATACTGAATTGGCATCTTTTTGGAGCGGCAAGAGCCGGAAAAAATCGGTCGACGCAACGGTCTTATCAGTCGGATACGATAGCCGTTATCATCTATTATATCACAATTATTTTCTTTTTCAACCCTATTGCCAATCTGTGATATTATAAAAAACATCGGAGGCGGAGGGTTGGATATCGCTTGTTAAATTTTTGCTGTGTACCAGAACACCGT
Organism: uncultured Oscillospiraceae bacterium; assembly: GCA_934408835.1. Classification (GTDB taxonomy): domain Bacteria; phylum Bacillota; class Clostridia; order Oscillospirales; family Ruminococcaceae; genus CAKRVU01. The sequence continues at coordinate 4,037 of CAKRVU010000012.1, forward strand.
TTCGATAACACAACGGAATAAAAGGCATTTGATTGTAAAACTCCGCAGCGAATTCAGCAAAAGCTTCTGTATCCGACAAGAATGCTTGATAGGTGCTTTGCACGGAGGCGGGTTGCGCTAAGCCGTAACTTGCGGCGCCGCCGGGTAAAAATGGGGCAAGGCTGCAATCGTTGGTTTGTTGCAGTTCGCAGATATAGAGGGTGTAATTTCCGGAAGCGATACGGGCTTGGTACACAGCGTCGCTGACGCTTACCACATTGACTTGTATTCCGCAGCGGTTGAACATGGCGGAAATGGTGTTAGCCGCCATCAGCTGATAGGAGCTGCTTTGTGAAACCAAGATTTCCAAGGTCAGCGGGGTGCCGTTCATATAACGGACATCATAGGAATTCCTTTGCGTCAGTCCCGTTTCGTCTAGAAGACGATTTGCCTCATCAACGCCGGAAGCGGGGACCGGAACGGTTCCTTCGAGCGGCATGGCGGGATAGATTGGGAGGGTAGTTGTCACACCGTTATTGCTGTAAATGGTTCGGAGGAGATCGTCGCGGTCTATAACGGCGCTGAGCGCCTGGCGCACCTGCGCGTTGGAAAGGAACGGATTGGATCCGTTTACACCTAGAAACAAAAGCTGAGGAACGGGAGTTGACTGTGTTACTGCACCAGTTCCGCCCATGGTATTTTTGGCGGTTCCGCGATAGGCAAGGTCGTACCAGCCGATCTTGATGCCAGCTTCCGTTGTTTCGGTGCTGGGGGAGGCTTCCAATTTGATTTCAGTAAACTTGGGGGAGCCCTGTGCAAAATGGTTGGTATTGTATCGCAACAAAATGCCGTCGGAAGAAGAATCTATCGAATACCGTCCGGAACCGACAGGGGTGTCGGTACTTTCGGCGGAGCGGTTTTTGACGATTGGAAAATCCAGAAGATATCCGGCCAGGGCGTTCGGGGCGTTCATGGTAAACACGACCTCCTGATTTTTTCCGGAGGCTGCCGTGATAGAGGAGAGCTGTTCTTGATAGGCTGGCGAAGTCTTGGCTTTGTTAAAGGAATACACCACATCGGCCGCAGTGAGTGCGCTTCCGTCTGTAAAAACGATTCCGTCTCGGAGATGAACATGAACGGTATTGGAGGAACAACTCAGTTCGTCTGCAATTTGGTAGTCTAGCGAAAAGTCGGGGGCTATTTTGACGAGACTGTCGTACAAAAGAGGCATGATAGTGATATTATTGATACTCTGCGCCAGATACGGGTGCAGGGGATCCGACTGGGTGTAGGGGAGGGTTAAGGTTGTGATTGCGCTGACAGAAGGGGTTTGCGTCTCCTCTGCCAGGTAGGAGTCTTGCGTTGCCGTGGAGTCCGCTGCGTCCGGCGCGTCAACAGCGGTGCAGGCGGTAAGGGTACCGCAAAACAACAAAGAAAGGAAAGCGGGCAGCAGGTGATGTTTCATAGAATCCTCCTGAAAACACAAAGGATACGAGCGCTCCACAGCGCCCTCATTTTGCGCCTCGCCGTCATTATCTAGGCTCCACAATCATTTTGATTGCAGTACGATCAACGCCGTTGATTGTGACGTTGACGAAAGCGGGGATGCAGATGACGTCGATTCCGACAGGTGCAAGGTAGCCTCTGGCAATTGCGATTGATTTGATCGCCTGATTGGCGGCGCCGGCGCCGACTGCTTGTATTTCCACGGCACCGTTTTCGCGGATGATGCCGGCAATGGCTCCTGCGACTGAGTTTGGTACTGATCTTGATGAAACTTTTAGAATTTCCATGAGAGTCCTCCTGTATTTCTGTAAATATGTTGGAATGACGCGCTAAACAGCTTTGTTTTTATTTTAAAGGATTTTATTGATTTATGCAAGACAATTTTTTGTTTTGACAAGTTAATCTATCTTGATTCTTTGAATCGCTGTACAGTTGCCGGTTTTTTCGTCTATTTGGAGAAACACGGCGTTAAAAAGGCATGCGTTTTCTTTCACTTCAAAGCGGGTGGGGAGATGGGTGACGGTTTTGCGAATGACGCAGGCGGGATCCACGCCCAACACGGAGTGGATAGGACCGACCATGCCAACATCCGATATAAACCCTGTTTTTTGGTCTAAAATTTGCTCATCGGCTGTTTGCACGTGGGTATGAGTGCCGACGACAGCTGATACGCGTCCGATCAGATAATGAGCGAACGCGCCTTTTTCCCCGGTTGCTTCTGCGTGAAAGTCGACAAGAATTGACCGGGTAGAGATGGTTTGCAGGATGCGGTCGACCTCTTCAAAGGGAGAATTATTTGGTTCCATATATACCTGACCGCACAGATTGACAACGGCGAGCGTGGTATAACCGAGGTCATAATGACATACGCCGACTCCAACGGTGTTTTTGGGAAAATTGGCAGGGCGTATGATATTGGGGGTTTCTTCCAAATACGGATAAATCTGTTTCCGGCGCAAAGCGTGGTTTCCCAGCGTGATGATGTCAACGCCGCTTTGAAACAGATAGTTGGCGGATTCGGGAGCAATTCCGTTTCCTTTTGCAGAATTTTCACCATTGGCGATTACCACATCTGTTTGGTATTGTTTTTTCAGGTCGGGCAGTAAACGGCGTACCGTCCGGCAGCCAGATGTGGAGACGACGTCGCCAATCATAAGAAGATTCATATAAGTCTCCTTTTTTAAGAGTATGTTATGGGTTTACAGCCTCTTTAAAACGGAGGATTCCGTCTTTGAGTCGGCGGATGGATTCCTCTTTTCCCAGCAGCGCACAGATTTCAATTCCGCCGCCCGGAGTAAACTGCTTGCCGGAAAGGGCAACGCGGAGCGGCCATAGAATCTGTCCGTTTTTGAGTCCAAGCTGCGCGATCAACGCAAAAAGAACCTGATGGATTCCGTCTTCTGTCCATTCCTCTAGTTTTTCCAGGACGGGGAGAATCGCTTCCAGCGCTTGCAATGCGTTTTCTTCGGTGGTTTTCATCTTCTTGTGGCGGTATAGGCTGTTATCGTAATCAGGAAGCTGGTCAATGAAGTCGATTTGTTCTGGAATGTCCTGAAATAGCTCGGTGCGAGGTTGAAGCATTCTGGTTAGGAGGGATAAATCAAGGTCTTCCCGTTTACAGGCAGAACGAATCTGAGGCAAAGCATGTTTGATAAAATCGGACTCGGACAGCCTGCGTATCTGTTCTCCGTTGATAGCCTTGAGTTTTTTGGCATCGAAAATAGCGGGTGATTTGGAGATGCCGGAGGTGGAAAATTCCTGCACAAGCTCCTCGAGTGAAAAGATTTCCTGCTCACCTTTCGGCGACCAGCCTAACAGAGCGATATAATTTACAATCGCTTCCGGCAGGTATCCTTTTTGCGCAAGTTCCTCGAAGGAAGCGTCACCGTTTCTTTTAGACAGCTTTTCTGTGGCGTTTTTCATTACCGGCGAGCAGTGGATATAGGTGGGCAAATCCCAGTCGAAAGCTTGATACAGAAGGTTGTATTTGGGCGTGGACGAAAGATATTCGCTTCCGCGGATGACGTGAGAGATTTTCATCAGGTGGTCGTCTACGACGTTGGCGAAGTTGTAGGTTGGCATTCCGTCCGATTTGATCAAAATTTGGTCGTCCAACTCGGAGTTTTCAAAAACAATGTCGCCAAACACTTCATCGCGGAAACTAGTTTGTCCGGTGCGCGGTAGTTTTTGCCGGATGACGTATGGTTCTTTGGCGTCCAGCTTTTGTTGGATTTCTTCCGGGCTGAGGTTACGGCAGTGACCGTCATATTTTGGTGCCATTGACGAAGCTTTTTGGATCCGTTTCAGTTCTTCCAGGCGCTCTTTGTTGCAAAAACAATAATAAGCGTGGCCGCTTTCTATCAACTGTAAGGCGTATTCTCGATACAGATGCATCCGTTCGCTTTGAATGTACGGACCATAGTCGCCTCCCACATCGGGGCCCTCGTCCCAAGAAAGACCAGCCTGGCGCAAGGTATGATAAATGACGTCAACGGCGCCTTCTACGTAACGTTCTTGGTCGGTATCTTCAATTCGCAGGACAAAATCTCCGCCGTTTTTTTTGGCTAACAGATAGGCGTACAACGCTGTCCGCAGATTGCCAACGTGCATATATCCGGTAGGAGATGGGGCAAAGCGAGTTCTTACTTTTTCAAACATATTCTTTTTTTCATCCTTTTTGTCTTAAACTATCTTAACATACTAATTCTATCATATCGTTTTGCGCGGGATTTGTCAAGACCATCTGCGTCAAAAAAAGCGTGGAATTCCTGCGAAAATAGTTAGAAAGCATTTATTAGTACATTTGCACGAGAATCAACAACAAAAGATATGCAATATGTCAAAATGCTACGGAATAAATTGACAATGAAGGAGGGGGGTGATATACTGTTGGGTAGGTTATTGTAAGCGATTGCAAACCGTGTTTTTGCAGGATCTCTCTTTTTTAATAGGAAGTTCGGTGCGAATTGGCTCGTTGAGTACCTGTGGCGTATTGTTCGGAGAAAGACCGGCGTTGCCCGAAGCGAACCGGACTGCTGTAGAGAAAGAGGGGAGAGAATTTTGCGCTCTGCAAAACGGGAGGCGATGGGCAAGCGGTTTTGACCTGTCAGGAACAATGTTCAGTCATATTTGAAAGGATGAGTTTATTGTGGACAGAAGCAGTGGAATTTTGATGCCGATTTCTTCACTTTCTTCCCCTTATGGGATAGGAACCTTGGGGCAGGCGGCCTATGATTTTGTGGATTTTTTACAGGAAGCGGGACAGCATTATTGGCAAATTCTTCCGATTTGTCCCACCTCAATTGGCGATTCTCCTTACCAGTCTTTTTCTACCTTTGCCGGGAACCCATATTTTATTGATTTCGATCTGTTTGAAGAGGACGGATACTTGAAAAAATCCGATTATGAAAATCTGGATTGGGGCGACTCTGAAAATTCGGTGGATTATGGAAAACTGTATGAAAACCGTTTTCGGGTGCTTCGCCGTATTTTTGACAACTGGGTGGACGATAACAGAGAGATTATGAGCCGGTTTTTGCAGTATAACTCCGCGTGGGTGGAGGATTACGCATTGTTTATGACTCTGAAGCAAAGCCATGGAGGCGCGCCTTGGTGGGAGTGGGAAGAACCGTACCGCTTGCGCGATAAGGAGGCGATGGATCAATTCCATCGGCAGAACGCGCGTGACGTTGACTTCTGGATATTTGTGCAATGTGTGTTCTATCGGCAATGGAATGCCTTGAAGGCTTATGCACATGAAAAAAATGTAAAAATCATCGGCGATGTTCCGATCTATGTGGCGCGGGATAGCTCGGACGTTTGGGCAAATACCGAGGGATTCTGGCTGGATGAGGATCTCAACCCTGTCAAGGTAGCCGGTTGTCCGCCCGACGCTTTCTCAACCGTTGGACAGCTTTGGGGCAATCCGCTTTATCGTTGGGATAAAATGAAAGAAGACGGATATTCCTGGTGGATGCGGAGGATGGAAGCGGCTGCAAACATCTATGACGTAATCCGAATCGATCATTTCCGTGGATTTGACAGCTATTATGCGATTCCGGCAGAGGATCCTACGGCGGAGTTCGGAGAATGGATGGAAGGTCCTGGTATGGAATTCTTTGATACGCTGCAACAAACGTTAGGGGAGTTGGAAATTATCGCGGAGGATCTTGGATTTTTGACTCCGTCTGTGCAGGAATTGTTGAAGCAGAGCGGGTTCCCGGGCATGAAGGTTTTGGAATTTGCCTTTGATTCGCGTGAGGAAAGCGATTATCTTCCGCACACTTACACTCAAAACAGCGTTGCTTATATCGGCACACATGATAACGATACCGCTGTGGGCTGGATCAATTCGATTAACAAAGAGGACGCTGATTACTGCAAAAATTATTTGCGCCTCACCAAATCGGAAAGTTATCATTGGGGCTTAATCAAATCCTTAATGGCTTGTGTCAGCCAACTGGCCATTATTCAAATGCAGGACTATCTGGGACTTGGCAGTGAAAGCCGCATGAATACGCCATCGACAGTCGGTAAAAACTGGAGATGGAGAATAGATAAAAACGCACTCACAGTGAAGCTGGCGCTGAAAATACGCGATAACACTAAGCTATACGGCCGCCTGTAATAAAGAGAGAATACGGAAAGGAAATCAACGAACGTGAATGGTAAAAAGGTAATAGAAGATTTTCAGAAGATTTTACATATGGATTTTCATCGCGCACCGAAGGACGCCACGGTAATACAGGTTTATCAGGCGCTTTCTCGCGCAGTGATGAGTTCATTGACTCCTCAGTGGGAGAAAAGCTTGTCAACGCACCATGATGGTCGCCGCGCCTGCTATTTTTCCGCAGAGTTTTTAATCGGACGGGTCATTTATAATAATTTGCTCTGTCTTGGAATTTATGATGAAGTTCAAGAGCAATTGGAGCAGCTTGGGGTTCCTCTTGGCTGTTTGGAGGAGATAGAAGACGCCGCATTGGGAAATGGCGGTTTAGGACGACTGGCTGCCTGTTTTTTGGACAGTGCTGCTACTATGAATCTGCCACTGGATGGCTATGGAATCCGTTATCAATATGGACTATTTAAGCAGGAGATTCGAGATGGATTTCAAGTAGAGCTTCCAGATGATTGGATGAAATATGGAGATCCGTGGAGTCTGAGAAGCGAGGAGAATCAAGTGATCGTTACCTTTGCGGATCAGAAAGTGATCGCTGTGCCATATGATACCCCCGTGATCGGATATGGTACGAATCATGTGGGCAGTTTGCGCCTGTGGCAGGCGGAACCGATCAATCGTTTTGATTTTATTGCGTTTAATAACGGAGAATATCAAAAAGCTGTTGCCGAACGGGATATGGCTGAGGATATTTCACGGGTACTGTATCCAAACGACAACACAACTTCCGGAAGACGGCTACGCTTGAAACAGCAATACTTTTTCTGTAGTGCTTCTCTTCAAGATATGTTGCGGAAATTTGTAGAACGTTATGGCGAGGATTGGGAAAAATTCCCCAAATATCACGTCATCCAGTTGAACGATACTCATCCGGTTATTTCTATTGCAGAATTGCTCCGCTTGTTGATTGATGAGCACGACGTTGACTTTTTAGAAGCATTCCACATTGCCAGAGACACCTTTGCTTATACCAATCATACGATTATGGCTGAGGCGTTGGAGCAATGGTCAAAAGAGGATTTGACGGCGGTTGTTCCACGTATTTTTGAATTGATCGAGCAGGTAGACGCTCAGATGCAACAGGAACTGCAACAGAAAAAAGTCGATCAAGATGTGATATCTCGGCTGCGTTTGATTCAAAACGACAGGGTGCATATGGCAAACCTTGCGGTTTATGGATCCAGCTATGTCAATGGCGTAGCAAAAATTCATACCGGTTTATTAAAAACGACTGTGCTCAAGGATTGGTATTCTGTTTATCCGGAGCGGTTTCAGAATAAGACCAACGGGATTACCCAACGCAGATGGCTTGCCCTTTGCAACCGAGAGCTTTCGGCGTTGCTTACGCGGCTATTGGGGGATAACAGTTGGGTTACGGATTTGTCCCAATTGAAAAAGCTGGAGCATTATGCGGATGACCCGGAGATTATGAAGGAATTTTTGGCGATTAAAAAGATTAAACGGGAGCAGCTTGTCAGTTATGCGCGGGAGCACGATGGGCTATCCATCTCTCCGGACACTATTTTTGACGTACAGGTTAAGAGATTGCATGAATATAAGCGGCAACTTCTCAATATTCTTACCATTTTACATTTGTATTATGAAATCAAAGATGGGAACTTGACTGACTTTACACCGAGCACCTTTTTATTCGGTGCGAAAGCGGCGCCGGGATATCTTCGAGCGAAGGGGATTATCAAACTGATCAACGAGGTTGCGAAACTGATTGATCGTGACCCAGATGTGGCACCATATATCAAAGTGGTCTTTTTGCCGAATTACAATGTATCCTATGCAGAAAAGATTATTGCGGCGGCGGATGTGTCGGAGCAAATTTCAACAGCGGGGACAGAGGCCTCCGGTACGAGCAATATGAAATTTATGATCAATGGCGCTGTGACGCTTGGAACTTATGACGGCGCTAATATTGAAATCGTAGAGGCGGCTGGCAGAGAGAATAATTATATTTTTGGCAAAACAGTAGAGGAGATTGCCGACCTGAAAGCTACGTATTCACCGCGCAAGATTTATGAGAAAAACCCGGACATTCGTCGGGTGTTGGATGCACTGACGGACGGGACTCTTTCTGACAATGGCAGCGGGATTTTTGCTGAACTCAAAAGCTCTATTTTGGACGGTGCTTCCTGGCATGAGCCGGATCACTATTATCTGTTGGCTGATTTTGAAGACTATCTTGCCAAAAGACTTCAAGTGAATCGGGATTATCAGGATCGCGTTTCTTTCGCGCAGAAGTGTTGGCATAATCTCTGCAATGGCGGGAACTTCAGTTCTGACCGCACCATCGCTGATTATGCTGAGAATATTTGGAACATTAAACCGGTTGTCATTGAAAATTAATGAAAACCACTTTAAAAGCTAAACAACAAATATTAAAATCACATTTTGAGAATAGGCGAAAAGCATGTTACCTCAAACGTTGAATAATGAACCGATAGAAGGGATGCTGCCATGAGGCAGCATCTTTTCTGTATAAAGAAAACCACTCGCTATGTGAGTGGTTCGGTGGAAGACGAAAGCCGATAATGTAGAAAAAGAAACTTCTTTTGGTGTAGAATGAGATAGTGGCTTGACAACTGCAAAAAACACCAAAAGGAGGTCATCAAGATGAATGACACGAATAGTTTAACACATACAAGATGG
>CAKRVU010000013.1 GCA_934408835.1 uncultured Oscillospiraceae bacterium
CACCTACTGCTTTAAAACCGGCAAAATGAATCACAGAATCAATCTCATTTTCCGAAAAAATTCGTTCTAATGCTTTTTTATTACAGCAATTTTCCTGATAAAACGGAAATTGTTTTTGAGTAAGGGAACCGATTCGTTCAATTACCGCCGCTTTTGCGTTGCTTAAATCGTCGATTATTACAATATCCTCGCCCGAGTGCAGTAACTCTACTGCCGTATGGGAACCGATAAATCCTGCGCCGCCTGTAATTAAAATTGCCATTTCTATTCCTCCATTTTTTAACGGACGAATTCTACCAGAAGGGAATCGTCGGGAACAAGTTGGGGTGAAAGGGGAGTAAAAGCAGAAAGTGATTGGGAAAGCTTTTGTATTGTTTCCGCATACTGCGCTTGAAATTCTCCTTTTAATAATTCTTCCGCCATGATTCGGTACACCATTGGTTCGTAAATATGCGTTGTGTCCAGCCGGTACTCTGCTCTTGAAAGGTAGGGGATAATATAATGTCGTTCGCCCGCTAAGACTTCCGACCATAAGTCTAAAGTGTTTGACGCGGTATTTCCTCGGTGATGGTAGTCGCGGATCATTCTTCGAAGAAGTCTTAATTGATGGTGCGTCAGACAAACGCCGTCCTTTCCAAAAAAGTTGGTTTCCACATTGACTGCGACCCGATGCACCAGATCGACAGATGATTCGGGCAGCAAGCGGGGATTGAGCGCATGGATTCCTTCCATCACTAGGCAGCCGCCTTCTGGAATTGCAATCTGGTCATACCGATCCCGCGTTCCCGTTACAAAATCAAAATGCGGTAACTTTGTTCTCCGTTTTTGCAAGAGTTCTTGCATACATTGATGAAGAGTCTCAAGATCCAAAGCGTCTATGGATTCAAAATCAGGTTTCCCATTAGCTAAGCGCCGGTTTTCTTCCCGGTTTCGATAAAAACAGTCCAGCGATACCATGACCGGCGGAATGCCAACTCGTTCCAGTTCGCGGCACAGCAAGCGCGCACTCCAAGTCTTTCCCGATGAAGAAGGACCGGCAATCAAAATAATCCGGCGCAAATCGGTATTCTCTTTTACCGCTTTTGCGGCAGTTACCATTTGACGATGATAAGAGATTTCCGCATAACGAATCAGTTCTTCGGGATCCTCTGCCAACAGGTTTAACGCCTCTACAGTCACGCGATTCATACGTGTTCCTCCTTATATGCACAATGCCTGAAGTTCTTCTGCAATCTGTCTGCGCCGGCATTGCATTTCTTCAAAGCGCTTTTGATATTCCATCGGATACTTATAATCAAAGATTCGCACAATCTTTTCCCGTCCGACCAATTTCGTAACACTTCCTGCCCCGCAAGCTAAAACTGTTTGATTTTCCTCCATCACAGCGATATTATAAGGACTTTCAGTTCCGGATAAGGCGTATCCCACATTTTCCAAGCCGCTTAGCATACTTTTTTGTCGATAGAGGTAATAGGGATGATAGCCGTGCGATAAAAGCTGTTCGGTTGCCTTCGATAACATTTCCGCCGCTTCGGTGGAGGAAACGCCCTCCCGGTGAAAATCGGATGAACGCTTGACAGACAGGGCATGAAGGGTTATATTCTCCGCTCCCAACTCGATTGCTGTTCCAATGGAATTGGAAAAAAGCTCTGGCGTGTCTTCTGGAAGTCCTGCAATAAAATCCATGTTGATTAGATGGAATCCCATTTTTCGTGCAAGGGCATATTGCTCCAATGTCTGTTCAACGGTATGTTTTCGACCAATTGCAGAGAGCACCGAATCGGAAAAGCTTTGAGGATTAATACAAATTCGATCCACTCCATGGTTACGGAGCACTTTCAGTTTTTCTGGTGTTATGGTGTCCGGACGCCCTGCTTCCACTGTAAATTCTCGCAGTTGTTTTGGCAAAAACAACCGGTTTACCAAACAAAGCAGCTCATCGAGCTGATCGGCTGTCAAAATAGTTGGGGTTCCCCCTCCTATATAGATGCAATCCAGCTGCAACTGGTATTGCTTAGCTAGTGTTGCTGTATCGGCAAGCTCCTGATATAACAGAGGAAGATACGAGGCAATCAAATGGCTTTTTTCTCCAATTGCTTGGGAAACGAAAGAACAATAAAAACATCGTGTAGGGCAAAAAGGAATGGAAATATACAGACTATACCGTTTGGGGTAAAACGGGAGAAGCAGCCTCTTTTGTGTTTGAGCAGTTTGCAGTGCAAGGGACGCTTTTTGCGGCGAAACAAAAAAACGATTCTTTAATTCTTCCAAAACCTGATCTGGTTTCTTTCCTTCGGACAGCATCCGGTGCACTCGTTTGACCGGGCGCACTCCGGTTAGGGTTCCCCAGGGGAGCGTTTTTTGGGTAATCTTGCATAACAGTGAATAACAGCCGCTGCAAATGGCTTCTTGTAACGCTTCTGTCCAATCATTTTGGGAAAGGAAGGTTTGTTGAGCTGCCAAGGTTTTTCCGAATCGACCGATCACCAAAATCTGAGTCTGCTCATGATAGCTCGTTACATGTGTCAGCAAAAAATTTTCTCCCGGTGACTTTTCTGAAAATCGTTCCAGCGGAAAAAACATTTTTAAAAGGCTTTCCACTGCATAACGACTGGAATGTCCAATACATTTTACGCGAATCATATTCCACAGTTCCCAAAAGAAGAAAGGTACGGGTTTTCCTTCTTTTCCCGCGAGAGGGTAGAAGAAGGGCCGTGACCGGGCAGGATTTGGTATTCTCCGGGTAGCAGGTACAGTCGTTCGAGTGATTTGCGCATGTCGGCAGGGTTTCCTCCATAACAATCCATACGCCCGATTTCTCCAGCAAATAGCGTGTCTCCTGAAAACAAAAACGAATGAATCAAGAAGGCGCAACCGCCTCGTGTGTGACCAGGAGTGTGAAGAACGGTAAAGGCGTCATCGCCAAACGGAATTTGATCGCCATCGGAAATGGGGGTTGGTGTTGGCATTGAGCCAGAAATTGAAAGTCCGAAGGCTTTAGAAAGTCCGAAGGCTTTAGAAAGATTTTTTTCCTCATCGGTAAGCATCGGGATGTCTTCTTTGTGTAAAAAAAGCGTTGGATTGCCCAACTCCGGTAAACCATAGATGTGGTCAAAATGCGCATGAGTTAGTAAGACCATGGAGAGGGTGGCGTTTTCCTGTGAAATTCGGTTTAAAATAGAAGCGCCCTCTCCACCGGGATCGATTACGGCAGCGTTTCCCTTTTCGTCCAATACAATATAACAATTGGTTGGTAAGGGACCAACCTTCATAGTGATAATTTTCATATTTTTCTCCCTTCACTGACGGCTATCCAGAAACAAGGTAAACGGTCCGTCGTTTTGCAAAGCGACTTTCATTGAGGCGCCAAATTGCCCAAGCGCTACAGAAAAGCCCTTTTGGCGAAACCGCTCCGCCATTTCCAAATAAAGCTGTTCGGCTCTTTTGGGGTCTGCTGCCATAGTGAAAGAAGGGCGCCTTCCTTTCTTCCAATCGGCATAGAGGGTGAAATTGGATACAAGTAAAATAGAACCGTTTACCTCTGCAAGATGATAATGCAGTTTGCCTGATTCATTTGGAAAGACCCGAAGCGTTCCTATTTTATCACAAAGGAACTCAATGTCTTTGGAGGTGTCTTCTACGCCCACTCCAAGGAGGAGAAGGAACCCTTGATTGATATGCGCGATTTGATTTCCGTCCACTTCAACAGCGGCGGAACGGACTCTTTGCAATACAACTCTCATGTCAACGCCCCGATCGCTCTACTGAAATAACACCCGGAATTTTGCGAAGCTTTTGAATAATGTTTTTGAACTGTTCCATGCCGGCAATCCCAATGGACGCGATAATATCTGCGTTTCCGTTTTTGAGAGTTCTCGCGTTAATTTCATGAATTGGCACATGAAAATTAGAAAGAGTAATACTGATATCGGCAAGGATTCCTGTGCGGTTTTCAGTGATAATATCCAGCGTAGACCGGTAGCTTGTCGGGGTATCCTTTTCCCAACGTACTGAAATATAGCGGTCCATCTGCGTTGGATCTTGCATGTCGCTGATGACGTTTGGACAATCCTGTTTATGAACAGAAACGCCGTGCCCGCGGGTGATAAAACCGATAATCTCGTCTCCCGGAAGCGGATTGCAGCATTTGGCAAATTTTACAAGACATTGGTCAATCCCTTCGACCACCACGCCGTTGGAAGACTTGTATTCCTTGAGCGGTGTAGAGACGGTTTGCTTTTCGTCCTTTTTAATTTGTTTGATATAATCTTCTCGAATCCGCGGAATAATTTTGGATAGGATAATTCCGCCATAGCCGATTGCGGCATAAAAATCATCTACTGAGTCGCAATGCTGTCTTCGGGAAATGGACTCGATAAATTCTTTCATTTGCTCTTCCGGTAAATGGATTTTATTTCGGCGGAATTCCCGTTCTAATTCAGCCCGTCCTTCGGAAATATTTTCGTCCCTGCGTTCTTTTTTAAACCAGGTTCTAATTTTGTTTCGCGCTTCGCTTGTTTTTACTACTTTCAGCCATCCGCGGCTGGGACCGTGCGTTTGAGACTTGGTGGTAATAATTTCCACCACCTGACCGGTTTGCAACTGTGTTTCAATCGGAACGATTCGACCGTCAATTTTACCCCCGATCATCCGATTGCCAACTGCTGAATGAATCGCATACGCAAAATCAATGACCGTAGAACCTAAGGGGAGGGTTTTCACGTCCCCGTTTGGCGTAAAGACAAATACCTCTTCGGGACCGAAATCATTTTTAATGGAATCCATTAAGTCCTCAGCGTTGTCCGAATCCTGCTGATTTTCAATCATTTTTCGAATCCAGGCAAGACGTTCTTCAAAGTGATCTTTTCCCTGGATTCCCTCTTTATATTTCCAGTGCGCGGCGATTCCGTACTCCGCTGTATAGTGCATTTCCCAGGTGCGAATCTGAATTTCAAACGGGATTCCTTCAGAGGCAATTACCGTTGTGTGCAGCGATTGGTACATGTTCGGCTTGGGGGTAGAAATATAATCTTTAAACCTGTTTGGCAACGGCGTGAACAGATCGTGGATAGCCCCTAAAATATTGTAGCATTCCACCACGCTGTTGACGATAATGCGGATGGCGTAAATATCAAAGATTTCATCCCAACCGCGCCCGGAGATATATACCTTTCGGTAAATTCCATAATTGCTTTTCATGCGACCGACAATATGCGCATGAATTCCGTAATCGTCCAAGCGTGCGGCAATTTTTTGTTGAATGTATTCAATATAACTTGATTTATTAAATTCCCGTTCTTTTAAATTTTTTTGAATTTCCTGATAGGCAATGGGGTCCAAATACTGAAGCGCAAGATCTTCTAATTCATCCTTCACAGCATGAATACCGAGCCGGTGCGCCAAAGGAGCGTACACCTCCATCGTTTCGAGCGCTTTGTCTCGTTGCTTTTGCTCCGGTTGGAATTCCAACGTTCTCATATTGTGCAGGCGATCGGCCAGCTTGATAATAATAACGCGAATATCCTGCGACATGGCTAAAAGCATTTTCCGAATGTTTTCTGCTTGTTGCTGTTCTTTAGTCGACAGGGGAATACGCCCTAATTTCGTAACGCCATCCACTAAAAGCGCAACAACGTTTCCGAATTGTGCTGCAATCTCGCTTTTGGAAACATTGGTATCTTCCACAACGTCGTGCAACAGCGCCGCCACAATGGAGTCGCTATCCATTCCCATATCCAGCAGTATCATGGCGACTGCAATGGGATGAGTGACATATGGTTCGCCGGATAGCCGCATTTGACCTCCGTGCGCGCTTGCAGCCAACTGATATGCCCGGTCAATTTTTTCCAGATCGTAATTGTGACCGCTTGCAGCAATCTGTTTCTTCAAATCTTCAATGGTTACGCTCATTCCACTTTCTCCTTTTGCTGCTGCGCCCATTTTTGTAAGATTTGCAGCAACGGTGTTTCTTGCAGCTGCAATTTGGGCGGATGTTCGGTTATTTCCATTTTTCTGGTCTGTTCATCTATATTCAATAATCCACCTTGACGCATGACCTCTAAGATAACGCAAAGTTTACAGTAATTGATTTCGTTTGGAACAAGCAGGAGATACAGTTCTTCCGCCAATCCATAAAACACCTTTTTGGTCTGTAAAAATCGGTATACGACAGCAAACTCTGAGCGGGTAGGGGAAGACGCCAGCGCTGTCTTTGGCGGCAGAGAGTTCCCGCGCATCAGAGCGTCGAAAGCGAGCGACGCAATGAGTGTTTGTTTCTGTAAAAACTGGGCTGGGCGCAATTCCACAATATGAATGTTGACTTGATCTTTGCCTTGATAATGATTGCACTCAAGGCGAACCAGCAAATGAAATAGTTGCCCGGTGCGATAATAAAACCGCGCCTGTTCCATACCGAAATAAACGGCGCTGATAAATTGATTGTCGATATAAAATTTCAAACGCAAATGCTTTCCGCCGGAAAGGGGGATGATTTCATCTAGGCGAGCTTGCTGTAATAGAAATACTGGTTGTTCATTTCCGTGCCCGAAGGGAGCAAGGGAGTTTATTTCCTTGAATCGTTCCAAAGTGATTTCGGAAGGCTTGATTGTCCGATCAATGAACAGCGGGTAGAAGGTTGGAGGTTGAGAAGCGGCATAGGCATTGACGCGTTTGGAAAATTCCGGAAGGTCTTTCGTTTTAATGGTAAGTCCGGCTGCCAATTTGTGTCCGCCGAACCGCAACAGAAGGTCTTCACAGCTGGCAATTGCTTCATAAATCGAAAAATCGCCTAAGCTTCTGGCGGAGCCGGTGGCAACCTCGCCGTCAATCGAAAAAACGATAGAGGGTTTTCCAAACTGTTCAGTCAATCGGGCTGCAGTGACGCCGATTACACCGGATGACCATCCTTCTTTTCCAACAATTAAGACTTGAGCGTGAGCCTGCGCTGGAGACACCCATAATTGTTCGAGCGCTTCTTTTCGAATAGACTGTTCCAACTCCTGTCTTTTTTCGTTGCATTGACAAAGCTCTTTTGCCAGTGCTTGAGCCTCTTCTTGGTCTTCGGCAATCAGCAGAGAAAATGCTTTATTTGCACAACCTAGACGTCCTGCGGCGTTGATTCGCGGCACAAGACCAAATAGGACGCTTCCTGTTTCCTGTGGGTTTTTCAGTTTTGTTTCTGAAAGAAGCGCGCGCAATCCCAAATTGTCAGTAAAAGACAAAAGTCGCAGCCCCCGCTGCACCAATAATCGGTTTTCACCGACCAGTGGCATAACGTCGCCTAAAGTGGCAATTGCCGCCAAATCTCCGGCAAAGTCGAATACCGTGTCGTAATCTCCGTCTTCCAGTGCAGCAACCAACTTAAAGGCAATGCCGGCTCCGCACATATTTTTAAAACGAGAAGGGCAATCCTCACGGTGCGGATTGACAACCGCTACAGCTTGCGGAAGTCTATCGGATAATAAATGGTGGTCGGTGACGATCAAATCCACTCCAAGTTCTTCTAGATAATCGGCTTCTTCTAAAGCAGAAATGCCATTATCCACTGTAATCAACAAGTCTGTTCCCTTTGCAACCAGATCGTCAATGACAGTGCGATTGAGTCCGTAGCCGCCTTTATTTCGTTCGGGAGTATATCCGGTAACATGTGCGCCGACAGACAAAAGATAGGTATATAAAATCGCGGTGGCGCAAACGCCATCGCAATCATAATCACCGTAGATTACAATGGATTCTTCCTCTTCCAAAGCTTTACGAATCCGAAAAACAGCTGTCTCCATATCAGCTAACATAAATGGATCTTCTAAAGCTCTGGTTCCAAAATCCGCAGTCAAATCCTCTTTCGTTTTCCCTCTCGCTGCCAGAATTTGACAAACGCTGTCCGGAAAATCAAACGCTTTTTTCAGTTCTTCCTCCTGCTGAGGAGAAGGTTTTCGCAATTGCCATTTGGTAAACGCCATTTTTAAATCCTTCCTGATATATTACCGTTTTTTGTCCTGACAATCCATATTGTAATTCTTTTTAGTTACAGTGTATTCTTATGAAACAGAACATTTTATAATTTAGTATAACGCCGTTTTTTGCTATTGTCAACAAGAAACAAAAACTCTTCCGAGATAATTTTATCCTGCAAATGGCGACCGACAGAGTAAGAGACTTATCCAAAACGAACCCCTTTTTACAGTTTACCATGAAAGGGGAAATTGCAATCGAACCAGAAGGAATCTGTTTTTAGTTGCCTAGAAGCGGCGTTTGAGTTTGATATTATCAATATTAATACAATGTAAATTGTAAAACTAAGCTTGTAATGCGATATTATTTGAATTAAAATGGAAATATAGAATTTTGTCATGAATTGCTGGAGATTCAACCGAAGTGCAGACCTTGACAAGGACTCCAGTTGTTTTGATCTATCATTTTTTATAATATCGTTTACCGGGGATGACGGTGACGATCAGTTATGTACATCTAACCTACTGTTTGTATCTGTACAGACTGCAAAAATTGACAAATGTTTTTGAAATTGGCAGCAGAAGGGAGTAAAAATGATAAATGAAACATCCGGTTTAACGGTTGCAGGGGTGAACAATCAGTTGACGCAGCGGCTACAAACTGACGCGATTTTGTCCTGCAATGAAATAACGTCCGTTTACGGATTGACGCTTACAGAGAGGCAGGCGGCTGCTCTGGCAGAAACTTGTTTAGAAACGCTCCAAAAGACCGGACGCATTGAATTGGGGGAGAGCGCTGTTCAAAAGCTGATTTTGCGTTTTTGCGATTCGCCGTATCTTTCAAAGGACAACTATGAAGCCGCTTTGCACGAGCTGATCGAACTGTTTTACAATTTTAAAAATGATGTCTCAGACTCGATTGGCGATGATCTGTTAATTAACTATATGAAACAAAATTTTGATGGCGTGTGCCACGGTTCATTGGAGCTTTTGGCGGATAATGCCCTTCCGTTATTGGTGCGAAAAATAAATGAATGCCGGCTTGGACATCCATTTGAAATCACGGGGGCGGGCGATGAGTGATCTGGATAATACACATCAGATTGATTCGGCTTTGCTGGATGGAAATCATTATTTTGCGTCCTTGTTGGCACAAGGGGTATGTTGCGGTTTGTTGGAAGATTTCGATATAGAGCAAATTCAAAGAGACAGTATGGTTTTGCTTGCCGATCAAACAGAAAAATACACACGTGGTCAAAGTAGTTCTATCCGAATTGAAAAAGCAAAAGATTTACTTGGCTCTGTTTTTTACAGCATCGGCATAGCCCTTAAAGGATATTCGTCTCCGGATGACGCGATAAGGGCATTGAAAATAGAATCGCTGGAGGCACTGTATCGAATTGGACAAAAGAAAATCCTGCAAAAATTGCAGATGTCACGACTTTTACATCGGTGCATTCAAAACAATCTGTTTGAAACAAAAAACGTGTTTTATCGTTCCACTGTGGTGGATGGAATCAATGGCTTTTTTAAGCTGTATCGATCGGAGTTTGCTGCGCAGGAAATTCATATTACAGCAGATTATCCCGTCTTTTTTTGTGTAACAGATCTATCTGGTATTGAATTTATTGAGGCGTATTTGCAAAATATCGCATATGAAAATGAATTTTGCCGGTACTTCTCTCCGGATGTAGTGGATCATCTGTTGTACGGATTGGACGAAAATTATCATCAAATTTTAATGAATTTATATGAGCCGATTTTGATGGCATCTTTATGCTGTGTGTTGATCGAACAACCTGTTGAGAAGCTTTGCAGCAACATGGCAAGGATAAAGAAAATGCTTTCTGAGAAAAACACACGAGAGATGGAATGTATGTTTTTGGATGCTGCGGATGCGCTGGTCCGGCAATTTGTCATTCCTTGCGGATTACAAAAATATATCAGACGGAGTATTCCAAAAATTGCAGCGTCAGCAAAGCGCGCTATCTGCCTTGGGGCACTCGAGGCTGTTGTTCTAACGCCGCGTTATCCGGAGGACGCACCGCAAATATTTCTTTCTTACGGGGAACGGATGAGTGATCAAGCTTATACGGAGGTTTTGGAAAAACTGATATGGTGCGATCGTGCTGCTGTCAAGGCGGAGATGATTCTAAATGAGATACATTCTTTTGGGGATTTACTAGAAATTCTGCGTGACGCTGCGCCAACGCGGGCAGAGCTTCTAGAGATGTTTTGGCGGTTTCCAATAGAAGTGATAGCAGCATTAATGGTGCAGTATCCGAGCGAGGATTTTTTGACGGATGAGAGGGAAGTCAACATTGTTTCCGCATTGAATGAGTTTTGCTCTGCGCTGTTACCACAGTCAAGGGCACAACTTGAAGCTGTAGTCCAGACAATTAAAATGCAGTAATTGTGAAACAGAATTGGTGTTGTATTCTGAGATAGGGATAAGGAATTTAAATTGTTGAAAATCAAATAACGTTCAAAATAAAAAGAATGCGGGGTGTGTGTATCCAGTGCCGACAGATCTGATTTATGCAAACTGGAATCCGTGGCATGGTTGTACCAAGATTAGCCCAGGGTGTAAACACTGCTATGTTTACCGTCAGGACGAAATGTACGGCTTGGAAATTTCCAGCAGCCTGTGCCGAAAGACAGGCAATTTTGATTTGCCCATAAAAAAGAAACGAGACGGAAGTTACAAAATTCCATCAGGAAAGGTTGTACTTACTTGCTTCACATCGGATTTTTTGCTTCAAGACGCTGATGAGTGGAGGCAGGAATGTTGGGAAATGATTCGCAGGCGGAGTGATTGCCGGTTTTATTTTTTTACCAAACGGATAGACCGGCTCAAACAATGTCTTCCGCCTGACTGGGCACATGGTTATGATAATGTGATTATCGGTTGTACCGTTGAGAATCAAGAGCTGGCGGATTATCGTCTCCCTATTTTTCTTGACCTGCCGATTAAACATAAATCGATTATTGCAGCCCCGCTGATTGAGCAAATTGACATTTATCCGTATCTGAATGACCGTATTGAAGAAGTTTCTGCCTGCGGCGAATCGGGCGCGAACGCTAGACCGTGCCACTTTGAATGGATTCTTGATCTGCGTAGGCAGTGCGTTGAACAAAATGTACCATTTCGTTTTTATCAGACGGGAGCAAATTTTATCAAAGATGGAAGAATGTATCGAATCAAACGAAACGATCAACTGAACCAGGCGAAAAAGGCTGGAATTGATTACCGCGTTGGTGAACGCTTCACGCCTGAAACGGTGTCCATATTAAATGGAAAATAGAAGAGAAAGTTCACGATGGTTCAAAAAAAGGACAGTTAAAGTTTGATACTGCGTCAATTTACGCAGAACGGAATCGTTGATAGGTAACATGTCGGCTGACAAATTTCCTGTTTTTGAAAAAACGGCTTGACTTCTTGGAAGAAATATGATATTCTGTAAATACCTCTTTTAGCAGGCCTTTATTTTTGTGCAAAAAAGGTCGATCCACTGGAGGGAGGCAGAAGCTGTAGGATTTTGTGTTGAAGTAAACAAGCTTACAGGTCAATTTGACACAGGAGGTGCCGATTATGAGAGTAAAGGTTACATTGGCTTGCACAGAATGCAAGCAACGTAATTACAATACGATGAAAAACAAAAAAAACGACCCCGATCGTCTTGAGATGAATAAGTATTGTCGTTTTTGTCGCAAGCACACTCTTCATAGAGAAACAAAATAAGGAAAGGTGGGCTTATTTAAGATGGCAAAAAAGAAAAAGGGTAGTCTCACGGAATCCCGTGAAACGGCTCCTGAAAAAACTACTCAGGTAAAGGAAATAAAAGCGGAGAAAAAAGCTCGAAAAAAGCTCGAAAAGCAAAGTCGCAAAGAACAAAAAGCAAAAAAAGCAGGCGTATTCAAGCGAATTGGTAATTATTTCAGGGATCTCAAAAGTGAAATGAAAAAGGTCGTTTGGCCTACGCGCGCACGCGTTATTCGCGGGACAATTGTTGTAATCACAATGGTGGTAATCGTTGCTGTTTTTGTGATGTTGTTGGATTTTGGATTTAATCATCTGCTGGCACTTGTTTTTGGCGATCTTGTCTGAGCAAAATAACTTGTGAATCATAGGGGGAAATAGTA
Organism: uncultured Oscillospiraceae bacterium; assembly: GCA_934408835.1. GTDB lineage: Bacteria > Bacillota > Clostridia > Oscillospirales > Ruminococcaceae > CAKRVU01. The sequence goes on from CAKRVU010000013.1 coordinate 12,093, forward strand.
TGTCGGAAACTGCAAAATGGTATGTTGTGCAT
>CAKRVU010000014.1 GCA_934408835.1 uncultured Oscillospiraceae bacterium
GTTTGTTTCTTAAAATTTAATTTGCTACATCAAGTAGGCTTTTTTTGTACTGTCTGTACAACTTGGGTCAGTTCAATAATCAGGAAGGGCTTTTTTATTGTCCATTTTCCGCAGACCTGTTCCCCTTTTATTTGGTTCATACTCACCATTTTGACGGATGCTTTTTTGACTCCACCAAATGGCGCCTGAAAAACGATCGTATCAATCGCTTAGTGAAAATAGCAGCAGAAACAACGCCGGAAAACAAAAGGACGGCAAACCCGTCAGTAAGGAAGGGTTACGGTAAAAGAATATTCATACAGAGAAATCGGAGAGTGCTTAGGATTTGTCGGTCAATCATTTTCTTTTTGAAGATTTCTCAAATTTCTCGCAGTCGGATGCAAAAGGGCATCCTTGGCACCCGCTGCACCCGTTTTTTCGCCTTGAATGAAAATGACGAATTAGAATCCAAACCGAAAGCGCCAGCAATCCAATACAAGCAATTGAAACGATGATTCCCATAAGCAACGTCCTCATAGAAAGATTGAGCTTACCCAATAGACAATTAGACTGACGATGTAAGCGGTAGCGATTTGATAACCATAAGTGAAAAGCGCCCATTTCCAACTATTCATCTCCCTTTTGATGGTTGCGCAAGCCGCAACACAGGGAGCGCACAGCAAAATAAACGTCATCATAGAGAGGGCGGAGGCCGGTGTAAAAGCACTTTGAATTTGTGCTGCCAGCGCGGTATTATCACTGCTTCCGCTACTGTATAAGACCGCCATGGTAGAGACAACTGCTTCTTTGGCAATAAAGCCTGAAAGAACTGCAACGGAAGCTTGCCAGGTACCAAACCCCAACGGAATAAAAATGGGGGCGATGACTGCGCCAATCACGGCGAGGATACTTTGACCGTTGTCCGATACCAATTGGAACTGAAAGTTGAACGCCTGCAAAAACCAGAGTAGAATACTCATTGCAAAAATGAGCGTTCCGGCACGGGTCAAAAAATCGCGCGCCTTTTCCCAAGTCAGTTTCAAGCTCGATTTTAGAGATGGCAAACGGTAGGGTGGGAGCTCCATGATAAACGGCGTTGTTTCTCCGCAAAAGACTGTTTTACTTAAAATCAGACCGGCTAACACAGCAACAGCCATGCCGATTAGATACATTGCAAAAATGACGTAACCTTGGATATCGGGGAAAAAGGCTGTGGCAAACAGGGCGTAAACCGGCAACTTGGCGCCACACGACATGAAGGGAGTCAGCATGATAGTCAGACGTCTGTCCTTTTCGTTTTCCATTGTTCGCGCGGCCATAACTGCGGGGACAGAACAGCCAAATCCCATAATCATTGGGATAAAAGAGCGTCCTGAGAGCCCGAACTTGCTGAATATCTTATCCATAATAAAGGCTGTTCGCGCCATATAGCCGCTGTCTTCCATCAACGAAAGACAGAAAAACAACAGGACAATCAACGGAACAAAGGAGACGACTGCGCCAACACCACTGATCATGCCGTCCACCAGAAGCCCATGCGTCCATTCGGGAGCGGAAACAGCCGTCAAAAAGGATTCAACGCCTGGTGTAATGACAAAATCAAACAAATTCTGCAACCGTCCCTGCAATACAGCACCCAGCGTTTGGAAGGTGATCAAAAACATGAGGAACAGGACGCAGAAAAAGATAGGATAGCTTAAATATCGGTTGGTAACGATCCGATCGATTCGATCCGACAGGGTGATTGCACCCGGCTTTCGTTTTTTGACAACGCTTTTTTCAACAATCTGCTCGATCAAACGATAGCGTGCGTCAGACAGCATGGTTTGTCGGTCTCCGTATTCGGAAGCGTGTTCATATTCTTCGATGATTCGGTCAATTCGACGGCACTGGTCGGCACTCAGTTCCAGCGTTTCGATACAGGCAGTATCGTCCTCTAAAAGCTTGGTGGCGTAAAACCGAAAGGGTATTTTATGATGATTTTCCTCTTGTGCTAAAATTTGCTGAATCCTGCTGATAGCGCTATAGGTAGCCTGATCATATAAAACTTTGGGTGGAATCGGCTTTTCTTTTGAAAGTCGACACGCTTCTTGCAAGACAAGATCGATATTTTCCCCGCGTTTTGCTGAAATTGGAATGACAGGAACTCCCAGCAGGTTAGATAAGCGGAGACAGTCAATTCGATCTCCGCGTTTGCGAACCTCATCCATCATATTGATCGCAACCAATACCGGCTTCCCAATTTCCAAAGCCTGAATGGTAAGGTATAAATTTCGTTCCATATTGGTGCCATCGAGAATGTTAATAATTAAATCCGGATCCTCATTGAGTATGAAATCGCGGCTAACCCGTTCCTCGATGGAATAGGAGGAAAGCGAATAAATCCCAGGTAAATCCACAAGCTCACCTACAGGTCGCTGGTTCAATGAAACGGAACCGATTTTTTGATCTACCGTCACCCCGGGCCAATTTCCAACATATTGGTTGCTTCCAGTGAGTGCGTTAAATAACATCGTTTTTCCGCAGTTGGGATTTCCAAGAAGAGCCGCTCGAAACAATTTCGATTGTTTTTTTGTTTTCACAATAGTTTTTGTTTCCAAATCAAGCCCCCTCTTTCACCATAGTGATTTTTATATTCTGTGCGTCCGCTTTTCGGATTGACAGCTCATAGCCTCGAAGGTTGATTTCAATTGGATCCCCAAGAGGAGCCTCTTTGCGTACAAAAATCCGAACGCCCGGGGTGATACCCATATCAATGAGCCGCCGTTTCAATTGACCGGATACGTCTAAGTGGGTTACAATACCGCTTTGGCCGGGACACAAATCCCGCAATGTGTTGACTGACGCGACTTTTCTTTTTCCGGTTTGTCTCAAAAAAACCCTCTTTTCCTCTAAAGTTATCTTAGGCTAACTTTATTATAGCAAAAGATTGATTGGTTGTCAAGACCAATATTAATTGATTGGCCGTTTCACAAAAAAGGACAAAAACCCTTATTTGACAGAAATGTTTTTGTGGCGTACGTAAACAGGAAGGGGACGAAACTCAAATTCATTTTAGATTTCTGGGTATTTTCGGCGGAAAAAATAGTCTAAAACTACCATAGTATTTTGTTTGGTAATTTTATATCTTTGATTTAACAAAGATAACCGTTTTATATTATCGTTTTTCCGAGCTTCATCAGGTAAAATCTATCTATAAAAGCAAGGAGATGATATTAATGTATGAACATTTTATTTCGGAGCGTTTGGCCAAGCTGAGACTGAAAAAAGGTGTATCGGCACGCAATATGTCGTTGTCGTTAGGGCAGGCGAACAATTATATCAATAATATTGAGAACAGAAAGTCGCTTCCAGCTATGCACTCGTTTTTCTATATCTGCGAGTATCTAGGTATTACGCCAAAAGAGTTTTTTGATGATGGAAACGATGATCCGATAGCATTGCGGGAATTGATACAGGAGGCTAAACAGCTTGATACCAAATCGTTAGAATACATATTGGGTATTATGAAAAAATTGAATGGCAACAGATAAATGCTCGAGGGAACAGCGATAAGACTTTCTCTCGGCTTTATTGCATAAATTTCCATATGAATTCCTCTTTAAAATGCGCTTTTTTATCTATATTCGGGTATTTGACAGAACAGAACGCAAAAAGGACAGGCTGGTTTATCATCCGCCCTTCCCGTTTGGCGCGCTTGCCCGATTCTGCTTTTAGAGATAGTGGCGGTTCATGCTTGTATGAACTGCCGCGGATGACCCATACTAAAGGCGGGTCGCTCACTGCGATTCAATATCTATGAAACAGGAGCGACAATGGGCAAAACAGAAGGACGCGATGGACAATATTTGCAAAACAGGGAGCTTTCTCTGCTCACTTTTTACGGGCGGCTGCTGGAGGAGAGCGGGGATGATTCGGTGCCCTTATGGGAACGACTGCGGTTTTTGAAAATATTCACTGAAAACTTGGATGAAATTTTTATGGTGCGGGTTGGACGGCTGCTTGGGCAAATGGACGAAAAAAAGGTTGGCAACGACTGCGCGGTTGATTCGTTCGGGAGATGGGCTTTGCAGCAGCAGATGAACCGAATTTGTGCCGCCGTGTTGCCGCTGCTACAACAGCGAGCTTCCCTTCATTTGGAACTGGAGCGGCAACTCGCCTTCCGTGGGGTGGAACATTGTTCGCCTTCCGCCCTGTCTGCGGTTGAAAAGCAATGGCTTTCGGAATATGTTCAACAATTTGTTCTTCCACTGTTGTCCCCGCAAAAAGTGGATAAAACGAACCCCTTTCCGCATATTCCCGGAAAAATGCCGTTTCTTGCGGTTTCTTTATTCAAAAAAGGGAATCGTTCTTATCAGATTTGCATACTTCCTAAGACCTTGCCGGCCATGGTATCGATACCGGGGGAAAATGTTCGGTATTGCCGTATGGAAGAAATCTTGCTTTGGCGGACAGGGGAGTTATTCCGGGGGTTTAAGGTTTTAGAAAAGGGCTTTTTCATGATTACCCGGAGCGCGGATTTGCCTTTTTGCCGATTGGGATACCCTTCTAATCAGGAGCCTCGTTCGGCGATGAAGGAGGCGCTTCGGAGAAGAGAATGGCTCCCTTCGGTTCGGTTGCAGGCGGAGGGGTCGCTATCGGCGGAGTTTCTTTCGCTATTTTGTCAAACGCTTTCCCTGAGCGCTAATCAGGTGTTTGTGATGCAGTCTCCGCTGCGATACGCCTATCTGGATGAATTGGAGGAGGAAATTCCGCGGCGTTTGCTCGATAAACTTAAGTACCCTTCCTTTTTACCACAGCCTTCCCGTGAAATTTCTCTCAAGCGCAGTATTTTAAGACAAATTATGGAACAAGATCTGCTGATTCATTATCCGTATGAGTCGATGGAACCTTTCTTGCAGTTAATCAGAGAGGCTGCCTTGGATTCGGCTGTTCGTTCGATTCAGATTACCCTGTACCGGGTTGCGCACTCGTCCAGGCTATTGCAATATCTGATGATGGCTGCGCAGGAGGGGAAAGAGGTGACGGTTTATGTGGAACTGCGGGCGCGCTTTGATGAAAAGAACAATCTATATTGGAGCGAGCAGCTGCAAAACGCCGGCTGTCAGGTGATTCATCCGGTTGGAGTGCAAAAGCTTCACGCTAAACTCTGCCTGATTACGCGAGTGAGCGCCGAAGGGGCGCGATATGTGACGCAGATAGGCACCGGGAATTATCATGAGGATACGGTGAAACAGTATACGGATTTTTGCTTATTGACGGCGCGTCCCGAGATTGGCGCGGATGCCGCCCGATTTTTCAACAGCCTCAAAGAGGGGAAGCTACCGCAGCATTGTCAAACGCTTTTTGTCTCTCCCGGAGAACTGCGCCGAAAGCTGTCCGAAGCGATAGATCGCCAGATAGCAAAGGGGAGAGAGGGAAGATTGCTATTTCAAATGAATTCCCTTTCTGATGATCGGATGATCCGAAAATTGGTTGAGGCGGCGCAAAAGGGCGTTGAGGTGCGTTTGATTGTCCGCGGTGTTTGCCGTTTGCTTCCGGGGACGCCTCAAACAACCGATCGGATTTTGATCACCAGTATTGCCGGGCGTTTTTTGGAGCACGCTAGAATTTATTCTTTTGGACGTTCTTTGGATACCATGGAATTATACATCGGCTCGGCTGATTTGATGCCGCGAAACCTCGATCGCAGAATCGAGGTGCTAACGCCGGTTTTGTCTCCTGCGCTGCGAGAGCGGATACTGCAGATTTTGACGCTGCGTTGTTGCGACGGAGTCAAGGCGCGGGAATGGACGCCACAGGGAACGTTAGTTCGACCGCTGCGTACCGGTTTTTTGGCTCTGGACAGCCAAGAAGCTTGCATTGCCTTGTCAAAAAAGAAGCAAAAGAGGAACGGACAGCCAATCAGACGTTTTCCGACCGAGCGACCGACTATGCTGTAAAATGAGTTTATCTTAGCGCTCCGTGCGTATGGTAATGGTTCCTGAGCGAATCAAACTCATTACAATTTGCAGTGCAACGGGGAAAAGGATCATCCCCAGAATTCCCATTGTTTTCATGCCGATATAGATAGCGAACAAGGTTGCAAGCGGGTGAAGTCCTAGCTGTTTGCCCAGAATTTTTGGTTCTAGAAAGTTGCGGACGCCTCCGATTACAACATAAACAATCAGGATAGAGACGGCAAACGAAAGGTTCCCCTGGGCGAAGGCGAGGAGGGTCCATGGAATTAGAACGATACCGGTACCCAACACGGGGAGCGCGTCGCAGATAGCGGTAATGGCGGCAATGCCGATAGGGTTGGAGGCACCGCACAGAGCCAGACCAACGCAAAGCTCTGCAAACGTGATAATCATCAGAATGAAATAGGCGCGCAGATATTTGCAAATGGCTTCCACTGTATAGCCTTTGGTTTCAAACAGCATTGGTCGGATTCGTTTGGGAAATAGCTTTGCCAAAAAGGACGCGATTTTCTGATAATCGGCAGAAAAGAAGATGGACGCCATGACGGCAAACACCAGATTGACAAGAAAACCGGGAATTTTCATTCCAATTTGCGCAATATAATTGAAAACCCAGGCGGAAAGAGAGCTAATCCAGTTTTCGATATTTGCTGAAAGACCGGATAAAACCTGGTTGGTGGAGCCGGCAAGCGAGGGGGAAAGGTTGGAGATGACGTTAGAGAGAAACCCGGAAAAGTCGGAGAAGAGGGGAGATAGATATTGATTAAAGGTGTCCCCGGCTGTAGCGGCCAGGTGTTCTGCCAGAAGGAGGAGCCTTCCGCCGATCAACCAAAACAACAGAAGCAGCAGTCCATAGGCAAGGAAGATGACGACGATACCACAGAACTTTGAGTTCCAATGCAGGCGGCAGCAAAAAAACCTGGAAACAGGCTTTAGCGCGAACGCGATCAAAAAACCGATGAGAAAGGGGGCAAAAAATGGCAGCAGAAACTTGATTGCAAACCAAACTATGGCGGCAATCAGCAAATAGTATCCGGCGGAGATTAAAACATCTTGGCGGCGTTTTCGTGTTTCTTCTTTCATAGCGACCCTCCCGTTTGATTGTTAGTATATGCAAAAAAGGGATTTACCATGTGAGAAGAAAAATAGAAATTGATTGGAAAGAGAGAGAACGATGAAATATACGACAGAAGATAGAAAGGTGCAAATTCGCGGGGAAGCGTCCGGTGTTCAGGGGGAGATGAAGGTAGAAATATTGGTTCCTCCGCAGCCGAACACGCGGTTGTTTGCCAATGTATGGTTAGAGCCGGGAGCCTCTCTTGCCTATCATGAACATCATGGCGAATGTGAAATTTATTATATTTTAGAAGGGGAGGGTGCGTATCAGGACAACGAAGACGTTTATCAGGTTGCCGCGGGAGACGTTACAGTATGCGATTCCGGCAATGGACACGCGATGAAAAACACCGGCAAACAGCCTTTACGCTGGGTTGCGTTGATTTTAAAATCAACGAAATAATTGTTTTTGTAAGCCTTTGAAAAAGTAGGTTTGTCAATGATATGTTACAGAATTAGAAAATTTAAGTCATTAAACAAAAGGGGTTAAAGCAATCAAAAAGAGAATTTATATTAAGATAACGCATAGGAAATCTATTAAACACTACAGATAAAAATAGGAAAAACGGCTTGACAATCATCAGTCATTTGATTATAATAAATGTAAATGTTTTATATTTGATAAAATTGTAGTCTTTTTTCATTGTCGGAAGATCAGAAGGGAGCGTTTGAAATGAAAGTCAGCCAACACTGCATCTGTCTCTTTCTGTCCGTATGTTTTCTCGTATCTGTAACCGCAGGCAGCATGTTTGACGCCTTTGCAGCAGAACCTTCGATTTTAATTGATCTGAGTACTGTAACGGGTAATATTACGATTAGCGACAATACCATTGAATATCATAACGGCGCAGAAGTAACGGTGCCTAGATCCTCAAACCAAAAGTTGGAGCTGACCGGGACCTATAGCGGCTCTTCTACCGGATCTGTTATCCAATCAACAGGAACCTCTTTGCCGGAAATCACGCTCAATCATGTGACGCTGACGCAGAGCCTGATTTCCACCTCCAATCCGGTAACTCTAAACCTCATTGGCGAAAATACCGTATCCGGGTCAATCAAAACAGGTCCTCTGGCCATCAACGGTTCAGGCTCCCTCTCCGTTTCGAATGACCAAGCTGCCGCTATCATTGCCTCTTACTCGATTACATTGCAAAAAAGCGCGTCATTGACTGCTGAAAACACCGCAGAGGCTGCGCAAAATATCCCCAGTTATGCGATTGAAATTATGGGCGAATCGGGCATATTATATTACGGATCTACCGCTCATCTTTATGCAACTGGCTCCATTTGGGACGCTCAAAGTGCAACAAGCATCGAGTCTAAGGACGACGCGGCAATACGCGGCGTTATCGCTCCGTTTGACGAAGAATCGTCTGACAGCAAGCCTGTGTCCCCCTCTGAATTTCCATCGGAACCGACCTCTCCAAATGAAATTGCCGAAGGAGATTCCTATCAGGTGGAACTGAATTGGGGCTCTTTTACATTTATCTATTCTTTTGGAAACTGGAACACCGAAACATTAAGCTATGATAATGTGGGGTGGGACAGCTCCTGCACCCTGTCTCCGGCAGACGAACAGTTGTCTAACAATGAGATTTCCATCACAAATCAATCCGATAAGCCGGTATATGTCTATGAAAGCTATTCGGAGTTAGACTCTCTTTCCGTTTCAAGCGGTCTGACAGACGGCGTCCGTTTTTGTGACAAAAATCATCAAAGTGTAACCGACAGCACCGCCAATTGCATGATTGATTCCAACCACCAAGGCATAGGTCAATTCACAGTTGACGCCGCAGCGGAAGGCGTGGCGCAATCGAAATCAACCTATCTTCTCTTTTCCAAAACGCCGGACAAATCAATTACAAGTATCTCCTCTGATGCTCCCACTTCGATTGGCACCATTACCATCCAGCTTGACAGCACCCCTTTTACAGCGGAAGAAAGTGCAGCAGTGCCGCTCTATACCTCAGGCAACACTTCCGTCAACGACTATCAAACGAATCTGATATCAGAGGGGTTGTCCGTTGGTACGATCTACGACGCAGCTACAGGGAAGGTCATGTCCGACATCAACGGCGCGTCTGTTCTTTATACAGATATTGCGCAAACTTCGGTATTGCCGAAAGGAACGGCGGTAAATATTTTTGCAAAGGCTCCATAATCAGGCTTTTTTGAAGGCGTATTTGTCCAAATAAACTGAAAATTGGCGCTCTTGCGTCAAGAAGGAGAATTTTTCTGCGGATACAGCGGCCGTACTTCTCCACGCCGTCAATCAAAAAGAGTTACATTTACCGCTGAACTGTGTGAGAAAGGAAGGATTTTTTTATGAAACGAGGATATGCAAAACGGGTTCTTGCGCTGATTTTGGCGGGCGCTATGTTTGTTACAATGATAGTAGGTCTTCCTCTTTTGTTGTCTAGCCTCTGATTCAGCTTCTATGAATCTTTGACAACCCTAACACGCAAGTGCAATTTAACCGCAGTCATATGACTACTTATCACCATCCTTCTCAGTAGGGTTCTAAGTAAAATTGGCTGCGTCAAGCCGGCTCAATCTGATTTTGATCAGATATTGAAATATCCTTTTTTCTTTTCCCGGATATTACCCTTACACCGATTCGGATGACAAAAAATAAAAGTAACTCTTGCCATTTGCAGAAAAATCAGTTATAATGTAATTATCGCTCCGCCTCTATCGGTCAGGAGCCGGATATAAAATTTTGGGTACGCAATAAAAACACAGAAAACAGAATAAGGAGAAGACGGATGAGCTTACACGGAAAAGATATTAAAATTTTTTCTGGCAACTCTAATCCGAATGTTGCCAAGCAGATTGCAAAGGAACTGGGATTACAGGTAGGAAACGCAGATGTTATTACATTCAGCGACGGAGAAATATCGGTATCAATACAGGAATCGGTTCGCGGTTCGGACGTTTTTGTAGTACAGTCAACCTGTCAGCCGGTCAATACCAATCTAATGGAACTGCTGATTATGATCGACGCGCTCAAGAGAGCGTCTGCGGGTCGAATCACCGCAGTCATTCCCTATTTCGGATACGCAAGACAAGACCGCAAATCCAAGGCGCGAGATCCTATTTCGGCAAAGCTTTGTGCGGATATCATTACCGCAGCTGGTGCCGACCGTGTTTTAACAATGGATCTCCACGCACCGCAAATCCAAGGCTTTTTCTCCATCCCGGTCGATCATCTGCTGGGCACTCCTATTTTATCCTCTCACTTTGAAAAGAAATTTGCAAATAATAAGGAACATTTTATGGTGGTATCCCCCGATCTCGGTTCGGTAACCCGCGCGCGCAACCTCGCTGGAAAACTGGATGTTCCGCTGGCAATCGTAGATAAACGACGTCAGCGCGCGAACGTTTCTGAAGTGATGAACATTATCGGAAACGTGGAGGGCAAACAGGTTCTGATTGTGGACGATATGATTGACACAGCCGGTACTCTTTGTAACGCAGCAGCCGCTGTAGTGGAGCGAGGCGGTGCAAAAGAAGTTTACGCCTGCGCAACACACGGCGTCCTTTCTGGTACTGCAATCGAACGAATTGAAAAAAGCCCGATTCAAGAATTGGTTATTTTGGATACCATTCCTCTCACGGCGGAAAAGCAAATTGATAAAATTAAAACATTGCCGGTAGCGCCTGTGTTTGCAGAGGCTATTGCACGAATTTATGCCGATAAACCGGTTTCCCCTCTGTTTGTATAACCGCCTTTCTCCGACATCAAAAGGCAGCAAACTAAACGTAAAAAGAATGACGAACAAGCCCCCTTCTTCTCTTGTAGGAGTTGCGGGCTTTGTTTCAATTTAGACTTTAATCAAATTTTGTCTTATTACCTGTAAAGAAAGGATGAAGTTCCATGGCATCAATGACCGAACTTTTTCGGACGCTTCGCTTTCACCAAAAGAAAAATCTCCCAATTATATTTCTCGTGGTAGGCTTGGGGAACCCGGGTCCCAAATACGAAAACACCCGCCACAATGCCGGATTTTGCGCATTGGAGCGTCTGGCAGAGGAGGAAAACTGCTCCTGCAACCGGATAAAATTTCACAGTAAAATGGGAACAGCGACAATCGAAGGAACCGGATGTATTCTCTTAAAACCGCAAACTTTTATGAACGAAAGCGGAAAGGCGGTGGAAGAAGCTCGAAGCTATTATTACCTCTCTCCATCCCAGATACTGGTCTTTTCAGATGATATTTCTTTGCCCCCCGGCGCGATCCGAATCCGCCGAAAAGGCTCCCACGGCGGCCATAATGGGTTACGGGATATCGTGGAAGCAACGGGTAGCGAGGACTTTCTGCGAATTAAAATCGGAGTGGGCAAGAAACCTCATCCCGATTATGATCTCGCCAAATGGGTATTGGGTCGTTTTTCGGAGGCGGAACTGAAGTCTATGCATAAGGCCTACGAAAACGCAGCGTCAGCAGCGCGCCTTTTGATTGCCGGAGAAATAGAGGAAGCGATGAACCGATATAACGGAAAAAATCACAAATAATAGATTGTAACATACTCGATAATACCCAACTTCCCTCAATCAAACGCAGTCAATGTAAATAGCCTGCATTTCTTTCCGATATCAGAAGGAGCGGTGGAAACGATGTCGATTTTTACAGAAATACTTGAAAAAACCCCGCAGGTATCAGACTTAAAAAAAGCGATAGCCGGCGGTGAAGCAACGATGGTCACAGGTCTGTCTGAGATTCATAAGACCCATCTCATCGCAGCCTTGGTAAACGAAACCGAAAAGAAAAAAACGGCAATCGTATTGACAGAGGACGAAACATCCGCCCGCCGAATGAGTCAAGATTTTAATGAAATATCAGAATTTACAGGAGCGGTCTTCCCGTCCAGAGAGCCTGTATTCAAACCGTTAGAAACCGTATCGGCAGACTATGAACAGCTCCGAATGAGCGTCCTCTCCGATCTTGCAGCCGGAAAATTGTCGGTGGTGTTTGTGCCAGTAAGTGCAGCTCTGTCCCTCCTTCCACCACCGAAACAGGTTTTAAGCGCCTCCTTCAAAC
>CAKRVU010000015.1 GCA_934408835.1 uncultured Oscillospiraceae bacterium
GCAAACGCCTTCATTTTTTTGGACAATGAAAATTTTGAGAAAACAATTTTCATCATTTTACACAAGAAAGAAAAGAGTAAAATTGTTTGCACCGGAAACAATAAATGCGGCAAACACAACTAAGGGAGCAAAAAATGATAAAACGAAATATCTGGACGCTCTGTTTCGGCGGAAGCAGTTATTATTTAATCGAACTGCTTTGGAGAGGAGAGAGTCACTGGTCAATGTTTTTCGTTGGCGGGATTTGCTTTCGTCTGATAGGTCTCGTTCGCACTTTTCCCGGAAAATGGAATTTGTTCCTCCGCTGTGCCTTCGCCGCCAGCGTGATTACTGCAATCGAATTTATCAGCGGCTGCATTTTAAATCTACAGCTTCACTGGGATATCTGGGATTACAGCGAGCTTCCCTTCAATTTGCTCGGGCAGATTTGTCTGCCTTTTACAGCACTCTGGGGCGTTTTGAGTCTGCCCGCCTTTTGGGCCGATCAAGCTCTTTGCAAGCGAATGAACAGCTAATATTCAAACATGTCCAATCTCCCGCTCATTTTCACCAAAATAAACGCCGATTTCCTGACAACAGAACAGGTGGAAAACGACCTCTCCTCTTCCAAAACCCGCACCGAAACAACAAAAAGACAGCGCACAAATTCCAGGAGACCTCTCCTCCCGAGAATCTGTGCGCTGTCTTTGGTTTGGGGTGGACAAATGTCCGTTTCAAAAACGTCGGTTCACTCCCAACCAACGTCTTCTTGTTCGCTCGACAAAGAACGGCGTATCCACTCAGCAATCTTCTTTCGTCTGAATATCCAGGCTTATAAACATAACCCGCCCACGGTTCCCTTCACGGGACGACAGACGCCGACCGTCCTTCCGTTTGATCCTAATCAAAATCTTTTGCCCAGTTTTCAAACATTTTCCCTTTTGCTTCTTCTAATACTTCCGGTGGGACGTCTACCAACAACAAATCCTCGCATTGTCCCACAGCATTAACGGAAATGGAATCCAACGTGCAACAGCCGTTATCACAATAAACGCAAAACATCGCTTCACAATTGATTTTTTCTGTTGAATGCTCCACTCGATTCACCTCCCCTCAATTTACATCATATCTCAAACAATACTTCTTGCACCTGACTCCAGTCTGTCTGCAAAGAAGGCTACATTTCCCGCAGCTGCGCACCTAACAGTTTTAATTGTTCGATCATCCTCGAAACCGCGCCATCGGCCGTTTCGTCAGTAATCGTCCGATCCTGTTCGCGCAAGGTTACTGTAAAAGAAAGGCTCTTTTTCCCAGCCGGAATCTGTTTTCCCTGATACAAATCAAACAAACGGATAGAATCCAGAAGGTCACCCGCTCCCTTCAAAATAGCCTGTTCTACTTGGGCAGCAGGAACATCTTTATCGCACAAAATACTCAAATCCCTGATAGTGGATGGATATTTCGGAAGAGGTTGATACCGGATTTCCCGCTGCCGGAGCCTTACAATCGTTTCAAAATCAAATTCTGCAAGATACGCGCGGGTACGAATATCGAATATCTGCGCCACCTTCGGATGTACCTCTCCGAATCTTCCAACCTCCTGCTCTTTCCAGACCAGCTTGGCCGCGCGTCCAGTGTGAAAAGGAGGCTCTGCGATCGGTAAAACAACAACCTCTCCAAAGGCCTTGCCCAAAAGTAATTCCGCTATTCCTTTAATCGTATAAAAATCGCAGCCGCCATACATTCCAACGGCAATGACCGTTTTCTCTTCCGGCTTTTTCGCGTCCTTCTGCGGATGGAACACTCGCCCAATTTCATACAGCCATGCTTTTTCATTGCGATTTTTATAGTTCCGCGAAAGGTGAGAAAGGAGAGACGGAAGGGCTGTTGTGCGCAGCAAACTAGCGTCCTGCCCTATCGGATTTTGAATGCTGACGCTCTCCCTTCTGGGGTCGTCCTGTGAGAACAGAAGGGCATCGTAAGTCTTTGCGCACATAAAAGAATCGCTGTAGCATTCGTTGCAACCGGCAGCGCGCAACAAGAAATCCATTTTCCGCCTAGCCGTCTGCATCAGATTCCGCCCGGCAATCTGCGTTTCCCCTCTGCAAAGGGTCGACGGAATTCGGTTATAACCGTAAATCCGGGCAATCTCCTCCGCCACATCGGCCTTATTATGAATGTCTGTACGGTAATTGGGTATGACCAGCTGCGCCCCATCAATTGCAAAGCCCAGGGACATGAGAATCCGTTCCATCTCTTCTCTTGAAAGGGAAAGGGACAAAAAGCGATTAATCCACTCCGGATCAAACGGTACGGTTTCCCGCACAGGATCAGGTAGCACGCCGTATACCGGTTCCTTTACCCCTCCAGCGCCCAACTCCTCAATCAATTGACACGCGCGCGCCAAAGGCTCCTGACAGGCGTCAGGGCGCAATCCCTTCTCAAAACGGGCGGAAGACTCTGTTCGAAGCCCGAGAGCCTTTGCAGTCATCCGAACCGAACCGCCGTCGAAACAGGCTGACTCCAACACCACCTCGGTAGTCGTCTCCCGGATTTCACTGTCCTCACCGCCCATTACGCCGGCAACAGCGACAGGATGGTGCGCATCCGCAATCACAAGGGCAGCCGCCGGCAATTTGCGGTCAACTCCGTCTAGCGTGGTGATCGTCTCCCCTTCCTGGGCCGTGCGCACATGGAGTTCGTTTCCCTGTAAAACGGAGGCGTCAAACGCATGCATGGGACGTCCATACTCGAGCATGACAAAGTTGGTGATATCCACCAGATTGTTGATCGGACGGATTCCGCTGGCGCGAAGGCGTTCCCGCAGCCAACGGGGAGAGGGGGCGATTTTGACCTGATCTATCCTCCTTGCCAGATAACAGGAACAAAGCTCGGACTTGACCAAAACGGAAAAATCCTCTGTTTTAGAAACGGGCGGCGGAAGAATGGGAAGTTTCGGCAACGTAAGAGGAATGGAAAAAGTGGCGCTTCCTTCCCGGGCAAGACCGATGACCGACAGGCAATCAGGGCGGTTGGAGGTGATTTCAAAGTCAACAACGGTATCGCACAGTCCAATCGCTTCCTGCAGTCGTTGTCCCGGCGCGCATTCCTCCTCTATCACAAAGATTCCGTCCTCTATCGCATACGGAAAGTCGTTAACGCTCAAACCAAGCTCCGACAGACCGCACATCATCCCGTCGCTCGGAAGTCCTCGCAGTTTTCCCGAATGGATTTCAGTTCCGTCTGGAAGCCGACCGCCGGATAGGCAAACCGGTACAAGTGCACCGGCAAACACATTGGTAGCGCTGGTGATAATTTGTATCGGCTTCTCCTGTGCCACATCAATCCGGCAAACTGTCAGCTTGTCCGCGTCGGGATGCGGTTCTGTCGAAAGAACGCGCCCAATCACCACCTGTTCGATTCCGTCGCCCTCCGATCGGTACCCTTCTACCTTGGAGCCGGACATGGTCATCCCTTCCGCAAATTCCGCCGCAGTTCCCGGGTACGGCAGATAATCGTTTAGCCATCTCATGGACAATTTCATTTTGCTTCCTCCTATTCAAATTGTGAAAGAAAACGGACGTCGTTTTCATAGAACAGTCGCATATCGTCAATTTGAAATCTCCGCATTGCAATTCGTTCCAATCCCATTCCAAAAGCAAATCCAGAGTACTCCTCCGGATCGATCCCGCAAATAGAAAGGACATCCGGGTGAACCATACCGCACCCTAAAATTTCAATCCAGCCCTCTTGTTTGCAGATTCTACAACCCTTCCCGTGACAGGCAAAACACTGAACGTCCAGCTCGGCGGACGGTTCTGTAAACGGGAAATGGTGCGGACGGAAGCGGACAACGGATTCCTCTCCGTAAAATTGTTTCACAAAGATCTCCAAAGTGCCCTTCAGATCGCTCATGCTGACGCCGCGATCAACCATCAGCCCTTCAATCTGGTGAAAGACCGGGGAATGGGTAGCGTCCACAGCGTCTGAACGGTAAACCCGTCCGGGCGCTATCATCCGAATCGGCGGCTTTTTTTGCTCCATTACCCGAATTTGTACCGGCGAGGTTTGGGTGCGTAACACCAAGTTTTCGTCAATATAAAAGGTGTCCTGCGTATCCCGCGCCGGGTGATTTTTGGGAATTCCAAGCGCCTCAAAGTTGTAATAATCGGTTTCCACTTCCGGTCCGTCGGCAATGGTAAACCCCATTCCAAGGAAAATATCCTCCAATTCCTCCAGTACGATTGACAGTGGGTGCCTCCGTCCAACTGCAACCGGCGTTCCCGGCAAGGTGACGTCAATCGCCTCGCAGCGAAGCTTTTCTTCCAACGCCTTTTCTTGAAGACGGCGGCTTTGACGAGAAAATGCCTCCGTCAAAAAACCGCGCACCTCGTTTGCCAGACCGCCGATCACCGGGCGCTCTTGCGCCGAAAGACGACCCATCTGTTTTAAAATAGAAGTAAGCTCCCCTTTTTTGCCCAAAAAGCGCACGCGAAGCTGTTCGAGTTCCTCTGTTGTGGAAGCGTTTTTGACGGCTTCCTCCGCCTGTTTGCGGATATTTGCAATTGCGTCCTTCATTTCATTTGCCTTCCTTTCGCCCCGGTAAGATAAAAAACGCCCCCTCCGCAAAAGGACGGAAGCATTTTTGCGGTATCCCCCCGACTTCCAAACCGGAATGTTTGTATAAAAACCGTATCTGATGATACAGGATACTAAGCTGAGATTCTTTATATAGATTATGCCAAACGCAAGCTCCAAAATCTTTGACATCAACTCTGACGCACACCGATACCGTCTGCTAACCGGATAAAAAGCCTGCTAGCAGAGTCGCCGGCTGTTTTTTTAAACGGCATCCTTTTGGTAACCCCTTCGTTTTCACCGTTCACAACCCTGCTCGGTGATAGCAGTACAATTGCGCTTGCAGTCAAAGAAAATGATACATCTAACATGGAGTATACCACAAACTCACAAAAAACGCAAGTGTTTTTTGCCGGTAACACACGACTGTCTCATAAAAAACAAAGAAAATGAAGCAAACAGTTAATATCCAAAAAAACAGGGGCATACTTACCTGAATGGAAGATTTTTTAACAGCCACAGCAACCAAATTTTTATGGACAGCAAGAGTAAATTTTCGCAAAGTATTCATGGCCTTATGTGTGTTTTCATCCAGGAAATGACAGTCATCTTCTGAAAAAGAAACATCCAGTGCATTAACTCTATTTTTCAACGCTCTTCAGCATGTACCATACACTGATTTGTATTGTATTACAGTCGGAAATATAACAACTAATCTCTCTTCTGTGCTGACCTGAGCCCTCCACACTTCGTTTAACCGAAAAGACAGTGTGCAGTTTCGGCCATCTGTACGCCGTTGGAAAGGAAATTTCCTTCATTCTGTGTCAGTCTCTCTTTTCAATTCATCCTACTTTTCATCAGGGTCTAGAAACTCTCTAGTTCTTCTTTTTCATCTGCATTGTGAGATTTTTCTGTACTACAAATTGCTTCAGCATCTATTGCAACACTACTTCTCCATCTGTCCCAAACCATTTTCGCAGATCTCGATCACTGCATTTCCGACCTCTCTGCCATCCACCATACTTAAGATTTTGGCGAATGTCGCTTTTCGATAGTATTTTGTAAATTCCAAGTTCTTTTGACAGAAATTCCTTACGGTTTTCTTCGTAAATCACTATATTTCCCAGTGCACCTATTTTACATAGCACCATACAAATAATGATAAGCAATACGGTCTCCCAACAGATATTTTACATATCAGTTCTATCTTTTTTCATTTATCTCATCTCTCTCTGACCCCATGATACCATTCCTATGAGCCAGGCGTGGCATAAAAGACTACTTTTTTCTTGACATTCTCCTTTTTATGCTATGATAATTTTATTTAAAAAGTGCGCAATATTGGCAATAGATCTGTTTCCACAGCAACAACACCAATCATTACAGCCATGTCCGTCACCCCCCCATACAAATTTAGACATATTCAGTATATATATATATATTCGCAACAAGCTTCTCGTCGAAGCGAAGCTTGTTGTGCATGCCAAAATGTTCCAAAAGCCAGGCGACTCGCAGCCAATTTGCGTGTTGTCTGGCTTTTTGCGTCTTTCTTCGAGGAGATGGAGATAATGATTTAACCAGCTTCACCAAAACCAATCGTTGGCAGCCCCTTCGTTCGATTGGCACAAAAATCCGTACACCATGTTCCCAACCGGAACACCAAACCCATAATTTATTTTAGGAGGTCTTGTACCATGAAAATGACCAAGAAGGCGCTCACAGCAATGATCGCCGCTTCCATCGCCGCAACCACACTCCCGGCAGCCGCCATGGTGAGCAACCTTACAAACACCTTAACGACCAGCAACTCCGCTGGCACAAACAACACCACACCCCAAGACGCTAACACAGCACCTCAAAACACTGCTACTGCACCCGCAGCAGCACCGGAAACCAGCACGCAGACCGCTGCTTCAACACCTGCTGTGCAAGCGGATCCATCTCCGAAAAGTATGTTTTTTACAGAGGATGTTGACAACGGTGTCGCTATCACCGGTTTTAATCCATTAGACGCTCACTTTACTCCCGATGTTGTTATCCCCCCAACCATTGATAGTAAACCTGTCGTATCACTTAAAAACGAACGAGATAACTACATTTGCATGGCCGGTGCAACACAGATTACCTCTCTTGATACATCCAATTGTACCTCTCTTTCCATTGGGCATAACGCCTTTTACGAATGTAGAAACCTCACCTCAATCAACCTGTCCGGTTGCACTTACATTGGAAACGAGGCCTTTGGGGGCTGCAGCGGCATTACCATTACTTCTGTTGACCTGTCCAACTGCACTTACATTGGAAACTACGCCTTTGTTGGCTGCAATATTACCAGTTCCATTGACTTGTCTAACTGCATTTTGATTGCGTCTGGAGCCTTTTTTGGCTGCTCCGATATTACCAATGTAACATGGTCAAGTACTCAGAAGACAATTCCTGACAGCTGTTTTAAAGGCTGCAAAAGCCTCAAAACCTTTAACAGCAAGACAGAATTCAACCTGTCCGATATCACTTCCATTGGAGACTCCGCCTTTTATGACTGCTCCGGCATTACAGGCTCTGTTGACCTGTCCAGCTGCACTTCCATTGGAAAGGAAGCCTTTTTTGGCTGCCCCAACCTAATCCCTACCATTTCCACCAAAGCAACAGCAGTAGGAAGCGGCGCATTTAACGCCTGCCCATATGTCACTATCCAAGCCGACAGTGAAGATGCGCTTGCAAGCTATTGCTTCGACATTTCTGCCAACAGCGGGAATTTACAAGGTCTTTCAGCCGTCAAAAAACTGGCTTCTATCACCAACATTACCAATATGCCAAAAGGCCTCTCTTATGACCCCGCCAGTATCATATTGGATGAAAGCGCTACTTACTACCTAGTCGCTGATAGTAAAAGTGACTACACTTTGGAGAATTGTCAAGTTGAGGCGGCCTATAAAGTAACCCTCAAAAGCATTACAAATGGCAAATCTGATTCAACCAGTATAAGAGCAAAAATTCCTATCACCATTACTATTGATAATTATAATTCAGCCAATCCCTATACATTTATTGTCGACAATGCCTTCAACTCATCTGCAATTACACCTACAGGAACTTATAATTTTACTGACACAGTAGATTTATCTGAAAACACATCCATTGTTGCCCTAGTTTCCGTAGATATGTTCTACACGGAAGATGTAGAAGGCGGTGTCGCTATCACTGGATTTAATACTTCGGTACTCGATTTTAACAGTAATGTTGTTATCCCCCCAATCATTGATGACAAAAACGTTGTCAGGCTTAAAAACAACAACGATAATGGCTGCATGCTCGGAGCAGACCATATCACTTCTCTTGACCTTTCCAATTGTGAATCTGTAGCCATTGATGATGCAGTATTTAAAAACTGCACAAATCTGACATCAGCCAACTTAGCAGGCTGCACCTCTGTTGGAAATCAAGTCTTTGCTAACTGCTCCGATCTTTTAACAGCTAATTTGCCCAACTGCACTGCTATCCCAAGCAATCTCTTTGAAGGTTGTACCCAATTGATGTCGGTTGACCTTTCAAGCTGTACTTCCATCGGAACCGCCCTTGCCAATCATCATAATCTCCGTTATGCCAATCTGGCAAGCTGCACCTCTGTTACAAAAGACACCTTTGATGACTGCTCTGGTCTTTCCACAGTCGTTCTGACCCATTGTACTTCTGTTGGCGATGATACCTTCAAAGATAGAACTGTGCTCGAAACAGTGAACTTATCCGACTGCACCTCTATTGGAGAGAATGCTTTCTATAATTGCAAAAATCTTACCACAATCAATTTGGGAAGCTGCAATTCTATCGATGGCTATGCATTTTATAACTGTATAAAGCTTACCAATATTAACCTGCAAAACTGCATTTCTGTTGGAGAAGCCGCCTTTATGGGCTGCACTAACCTGAACTCTATCGACTTGTCTGGCTGCACCTCCATCGGAGACTCCGCATTCTATCTCTGTAAAGGTCTTAACTCAGTTGATTTGAGAAACTGCAATTCCATTGGATACGCAGTATTCTACTCTTGCAGCAACCTTGCATCCATCAATCTGTCCAGTTGTACTTCCATTGGTGACTATGCATTTAACGACTGTAGAGCTCTTACCTCAGTCGACTTGTCTCATTGCACCTCCATTGGAGAGAAAGCCTTCGCCGACTGCTTCAATCTGAAACCTGTTATCTCTACAAACACTCAAAAAGTCGGAACAGATGCATTTTCCAATGTTTCGTATGTCACTATTACTGCTGAAAATGAAAAAGCTCTTGAGAATTACTGTGTTGATATCACTGTTGACAACAAATTATCTGGTCTTTTTAGCGCCAAAAAAATAGCGATATTAAGTGATAACACAGACGGCATTTCCATTAATTTTGATATCTCTAGCGCTGAACTAAGTTCAGATTTCACCTACTACTTTACCGCTTCTGTCAATGATGACTATGCTATTGATAATTATCACACTGTTGTTGCGTATGATGTTTCCATCAAAAAAATCGCTAACGGATCATCTACATCAACTGCCATGTCTGGAAATCTACCTCTTTCCATCGGCATGCCGATAGACAGTTATGATGTAAACGCAACCTACTATCTTTCCACTGACACTAACACCCCAATCACCCTGACGGAGAATGATGGCTATTACACTTATAGCTATACAGTTGCATTCTCAGATGCTAAAATCAACACCATTGCCCTGATTTCTCAGAATCCCGTGTCTAACATTACAGTTAAAGGAGATCAAATCCTTACTTACGGTGATACGGTCTCAACCACATATACCGCTATAGTAGAGCCTGATAATGCCAAACAGACTGTCACCTGGTCTAGCAGTAATCCTGATGTCTTAAAATTTGAAGACGAAAACAGCGGCACCGCAACCATTGTCGGCGCAGGAGAAGCAACCATTACGGCTACCGCAACCGATGGCTCCGGCGAAACCGGTACATTAAAGATTACGGTCAACAAAGCTACTCCGACCATTACACTGAGTGACAAGAAAGAGGATTATACCGGAAGTCCGATCGAAATGAGCGGAGCTGAAGTAACACTTGTAAACAATGAAACTTATACAGGTGAAATCACCTATACCTATTACTCGGATGCAGATTGTAAAAATCAGCTGGAAGGAGCGCCTACCAATGTTGGCACTTACTATGTCAAGGCTTCCGTCCCAGAACAGAACAATTATGCCGCAGCAGAAAGTGACCCAGCAACTCTTACCATCACACCAATTGAAATGGTAGTTTCTGCAACCGGATTTGACGGTTCGTACGATGGACAGCCGCACAGCATTTCTGTTACCGAGCGACCAGATGGCACAACTGTTCAGTACTATGAAGGTGATTATAGTACTGTTGAAGATATTACATGGTTAGACAAAAATCCTGTACATACTAACGCCGGTAACTATACGGTATCCTACAAAGTCACTGACCCGAATAGGAATTATAACGAAGTCAAAGGTATTGCAACTATTAACATTTCACAAGCAGACGTCTCAGTACCGACCGCAGCGCCTGAATTGGACTCTAAGACCTCCGATTCTATTACCTTGAAAACAGTAGAAGATGGCACAACACAGCAAGGCGATGCGTACAGTGTGGAATATGGTATTGATAAAGATGGAATAGGTACAATCGAGTGGCAGGATACCACCACTTTTACGAATCTTGAGCGCATGACTGAATATACATTCTATATTCGGAACCATATCACCGATACATCAAAGGTTGCCAACTATACAGAAAACGGATACAGCTCTGCAAGCCAAGGAGTAAAAATCGCCACTTATGATGTTACACCTCCAGCAATAGGCGAAGGTTATACCATTAACTATAAAAAAGAAACCATCACCATTCAGAATGGCTATGAAGTTGCTACAAATCAAAGATTTGATGAAAGTGTCAAGCTAAAAAATGGCGGTAAGATCGCTCCTGGTGACACGATCTATGTCCGTTATGTTGCAACAGCTGACAAACCAGCCAGCGTTGGCACAGAAAACAAAATTGCTCCCCGACCGGAAGCACCTACAGAAGAACCGGTGATTACTCAAACCGCAAAGATGCTACAGGTGACAAATGCGGTAGATAGTCAGCAGTACAAATTCAAAAAGAATGACGGTCCATTGGGCGATTGGCAGGATAGCTCCGTTTATATTGATGACGATATGCAAGATGGAGACACCTACACTGTTACCACACGCTTCAAAGCGACCGATACCTCGTTTGCTTCAGAGGAAGGCAGCAGTGGTTCCTATGTAGCAAAGGACACTCCGAAAAACAGCGCGCGCCTAGACGGAGATAAAACCGGCGAAAACTGGATCCCATCTGACGGAACCACATACAATGATGGTTACAATATCCCCATAAAACTCTATATCGAAAAACACCCGGTTTATCAGGTACAATTGGATTGGGGCGATATGGCGTTGGTTTATGACGTGCGGAGTTCCTCAAAAGGATGGGGCGACTCCTTTGACGGCGAAAATAATATTATCACTGTGACAAATCAATCCTCTGAAGTAATTGACGCAACCCTCTCCCTGGATATAACGGAAACGAATCTGGGATTCTCTCCACAACTAGTAGCCCAAAATGCGATTGAAAACGACGTTACTAATCCATCTGTTTCGAATACCGTAAAACAACTGGCAAGCGGCAACTCGGGGAATGCCCAATCGGCGTATATCAACCTCGAACATGAGAACGATCAACCGAGCACAGAGTATAATTCTCAAACAAATATTGGTGCCATTACAGTAACCATTCAAAAATCGGACAGCGACAAACTGATTGATTACATTGTTCTATTATCACAGTCCAATTTTGTGCTATGTCCAAAAAAGCCTCATATAAGGTTCATCATCAAAATAATAAGATATTGTGGGTATGTATGTCTAGAACCAAACGAGCATGAGCTGGTGCCGTTGAAAAAGAGAATACACAGTGAAATAAAATCTAAAACTACAATGGCTTGAAAGACGCAACGTTCATTGTAATCTTAAAATGGTGTTGATGGTTATAGACAATATACCATTTGTTGCAAAAGTAGTTCGAGTAAAGAAATACAGCAATTGTGAATAATTCAAACCTATGCTGAAAGACCAAATCAAAAGCAAGTTGCAAATTATTCATCCCTACAACGCAATGTGTTTTATATTTGTCTGTTACGTTAGAGAGATGCCCAACGGTCAGTGCCATTGTTTACAAGATTGGCACCGTATATAATATAAAGTTTTTTCTCTGCATGATATCTGAATTCTTGCCGTATGCATATATTGGTTATCCTTGCAACTTGAATACAATTCAGTGTATCAATAAAGCATTGATACACTGTTTAAATTTGTTTAGTTTCTTTCATTTTAGTAATAATAACTCAAATGCTCTAACATTAAGTGAAATCCTTAGCATACTCTTTAAAATAAATTTCCCAACTACTCTTTCATACATAAAGTGTAC
>CAKRVU010000016.1 GCA_934408835.1 uncultured Oscillospiraceae bacterium
GGGTATGGCCGGCGGCATCGTCTGGGTGTTTCTGCTGTTGATGAACGGCGGTCTTTTTCTGCTGTGGGATTTCATACCGTCTATCGTTTCCGTTCCGTGGTATCCGGTCGTCTGCTGCGGTATCGGCGGCGTTTTGATCGGAATCTGGCAAAAGCGGTTCGGTCCTTATCCCGAATCGTTGATGACAGTGATGAACCGAATCAGCACAGAGCACCATGTAAACTACGACAATCTGTTCGCCATCCTGGTAGCGGCCCTGCTGCCCCTTGTGTTCGGAGGCTCTATCGGTCCTGAAGCCGGTCTGACAGGAGCAATTGCCGGACTTTGCTACTGGATTGGGGATCATCTCCATTATGCCGCGAGGGATGTGAGAGAATTAGAAAAGGTCGGCGTTTCGGCGACTCTCGGCGTCATCTTTGGCGCAGCGCCCTTGCTGGGTCTATTCAGCCCGTTGGAACTGTCTTCCGGCGACACGCAACAACGCGCTATCCCCAAAGACAAAAAGCTGTTGTTATACTGCATGGCGATTCTAGGCTCTATCGGGGTCTTTTCTCTTCTAAATCTCCTGATACCGGGCAGCGGTCTGGGTCTTCCCCGCTTGGAGACTCCTGCGCTTTCCGGCGTCTCGGAATTTTTGTGGATGCTCCCGGCAGCCGCAATCGGAATTCTGTGCGGCGTGCTCTACCAGCTGTCTGGAACAGGCGTTCACCTGTTTCTTCGCCTGTTTGGCAACCACACCGTATGCAAGGGCATTTGCTGCGGTCTGTTACTGGGCGGCTGTGGTATCTGTTTGCCGTATACTATGTTTTCCGGGGAAACGCAGATGGAAATCCTATCGGAATCCTTTTTGCAAATGGGATGGCTGACACTGCTGTTGACCGGCGTCCTCAAGCTGGTGGTTGGTCAGCTTTGCGTCCAGTCCGGCTGGCGAGGCGGAAATATCTTCCCGCTCGTCTTCTCAGGTATCAGCGTCGGTCTTGCCTCCAGCTTCCTGATTCCCGCAGCGCCAATGCTGTTGGCCGCTGTTACAACCGCTTCCCTTTGCGGCTACGTCCTGAAAAAACCGATCTTGGTGATTCTGGTGCTGCTCCTCTGTTTTCCGATCTCATCCATTGTTATCCTGACATTGGGCGCCGTTTTAGGCGGACTCCTTCCCCGTTTGTTCCGGCTCCCAGAGCCTGCCCCTCACTAAAAATCAAAGCCTCCTAAAATTGTAATGTTCAAAACATATCTGCCAAAATTTGACCCAACAAGCCATCAGGATTCTCCCTAACACAACAAAGAGCTGCCAAACGGTGCACCCGTTTGACAGCCCTTTTTGTTTGTTCATGATCTGCACGCAGAATTTATTGACCCAGATTCTCTTCTTTGTTCCCGTAACAAGCTTGAGTTGAAAGCTGACGTTCTATTTTAAGCAGCCGATTGTATTTGGCAACGCGGTCGGTTCGCGATGGCGCTCCCGTTTTAATCTGACCGCTGTTGACTGCCACCGCCAGGTCTGCAATCGTTGTATCTTCCGTTTCTCCGCTTCGGTGAGATATGACGGCGCGATATCCGTTCCTTTGCGCCAAACGGACAGCCTCAAGAGTTTGCGTCAGTGTTCCAATCTGATTGACCTTAATCAAAATAGCGTTTCCGCTCCCTTGGGCAATCCCGCGCGAAAGCCTCTGAGCGTTGGTAACAAACAGATCGTCCCCTACAATCTGCACTCCCTTCAGCCGCTTTGTCATTTCAGTAAAGCCGTCGAAATCCTCTTCTCCTAATGGATCTTCGATCGAAACAATAGGATATTTCTGACACAGCCCACCAAAATAGTCCATCAGTTCCTTCGCCGAATGGGAGACTCCCGCCTTGGGCAACCGATATCCGCTGCCGGATACCCATTCGGTAGCAGCAGCGTCCATCGCAATTCCAAAGTCGCTGCCCGGTTGATACCCCGCCTTTTCGATCGCCTCTACCAATAACTTCAGCGCGTCCTCATCCTTCTCCAGATCGGGCGCATAACCCCCTTCGTCTCCAACAGAGGTGGAAAGTCCCCGCTGCTTGAGTATTCCGCCAAGGGTGTGGAATACCTCTACGCAGGCTTGGATTGCAGCGGAAAAGGAGGAAAGCCCGACCGGCATAATCATAAACTCCTGAATATCCACATTATTTGCCGCATGAGCGCCGCCATTTAAAACGTTCATCATCGGTATAGGCAGGGTCAGCGCGCCCACCCCTCCGAGATACCGATAAAGCGGCAGCCCGCAAGCATTTGCCCCAGCCTTTGCCGCCGCAAGGGAAACCGCTAAAATGGCGTTCGCTCCCAATCTCTTTTTGTTGGGCGTACCATCTAATTCACATAACATTTCATCCAGCTGCGCCTGAAAGAGCACGTTTTTCCCAATCAAAGCGTCCTGAATTTCGGTATTGATATGATGTACCGCCAAAAGAACTCCCTTTCCGTCATACCTTCCCTCGTCGCCATCCCGAAGCTCGTGCGCCTCAAACGCACCCGTTGACGCACCGGACGGAACCGAAGCCGTTCCCATTTTTCCGCTCTCCAAAATCACTGTCGCTTCAACCGTTGGATTTCCTCTGGAATCCAAAATTTCTCTCCCGGTCACTGCCTGAATTTTTTCCATAATGCGTGTCTCCTTTTTTCTTCTTTTATGATTAGCGTATCCTCCATTCTCAAAAATATGTTTTCTTTTTTTGAATTTTGGTATAAACCTTTTTTTCTTTCCGATAATAGAACAGACAAGACATTTGTCAATCAAATCAGAGAAAGAGGAATGATTATGAAAAAGTATATTACAATTGCATTGGCGGTATTCCTTTGCGCTTCCGTTTTCTGCGCCTGTAAGAGCGATAATAGCGGAAATACTGAAGGGAACGCCGAAAACGGATTCGTGAGCGATACTGTAAGCGACGCCGGCGGAGCTGTCAACGATATCGTCTCGGACGCAGGCGATATGGTGAAAGATACCGTTTCAGGCGCAGAGGGCGCTGTTAGCGATACGGTATCAGCCGGTGAAAATATGATCAACGACGCAACCGGAAATAACAGCTCCCGATGAAACGCTGGTTTGCTTTTTTTGCAGCGCTCTCCCTTTGCCTCACCGGTTGTGCGTCCACTGATGATTCACAAAATGATGCCTCTGAACCATCCTCCTCGCTGCAGGACGCACCAGCCAATGTCACTGCTCAGGGAGTCACTCTGGCTGCGCCAACCAGCCTGAGTAACACGCTGCACTCGTTCGGACAGGGAAAACAGTTCGATGACCAAAACCGCCCAACCAGTTGTATTCAATACCAAGAAGAATACGGTCAGTATAATGCTTCTTTTATTAAAGAGGATTGCGGCAATACCATTTATCTCACCTTCGATGAAGGCTATGAAAACGGGTATACCGCTGAAATACTTGATGTTTTAAAAGAAAAAAATGTACCGGCCGTGTTTTTTATCACCGGCGACTATCTGGACCGTTCGCCCGAGCTGGTGGAACGGATGATAAATGAGGGACATGCAGTGGGAAACCACACCGAAAATCATCCGTCTATGCCCTCTTTGAGCGCCGCGGAAATGGCGTCTGAAATCAATGTATTAGGTCAGCGGATAGAAGAACAATTCGGCTATCAAACACATCTGTTTCGCCCCCCAAAGGGGGAATTTTCGGAAGAAAGTCTGGCAGTCACCCAGCAGCAGGGCTATGAATCTGTCTTTTGGAGCTTCGCCTATGCCGATTGGAACCCGGAGAAGCAGCCCGATCCAACCACAGCGTTAAACACCTTGACCGAGCGTCTGCACCCTGGCGCTATCTATCTGTTGCATGCCGTCTCCTCCACCAATGCCCAAATTCTCGGAGACTGGATTGACCAAACAAGGGCGGCCGGATACGAATTTGCACTGCTAACTTAATCGAACGTTTCTCTATTCTTTTGATCCGCTGCCTCCCCACAAGTCCGTACGCCGGTCGATTATTGTCATGGACAGCGGATTCCTATCCAATTGTTTTTCCGATTGCACGCAAGGCGTTTGAGAATTCCCTATCATACGGAATGACGATTCCTTTTTTATCCTCTTGCAAACAATCGGCGCCCCTTACCAGTATCAGAAAAAACAGCTGTTTTCTCTTTCACGGCACCTATTTCTTTTTTAACTTTCCAAACCAAAAAACATCCTGAAAAAATATCGGATATCGGCAAAATCATAGAGCAGGAGTAAGGTGAACCGGTCGCCTGCCTCCTGCTTTTCTTTTGCCAAGGCGCCGACCCGTTTTGCAATCTCTCTCAGGGTATCCAGCTTAAAAGCGGTTTTTCTTTGAACTTTAAATTGTCTGCCAAAGCCGGAACACCTTCCTATAAACGGTTTTTTGAATACAAAAAGTATTATACTGTTTGTTTTTACAATTTGTATGTGAATTTTACCCTCTGTTTCCCCTTTTACC
This sequence comes from uncultured Oscillospiraceae bacterium, assembly GCA_934408835.1. Lineage (GTDB taxonomy): Bacteria > Bacillota > Clostridia > Oscillospirales > Ruminococcaceae > CAKRVU01. The sequence continues at coordinate 4,431 of CAKRVU010000016.1, forward strand.
AAATAATTTACTCCTTTCCTCTTGCTTCCAAATTGAAATTATTGTATAATCTAAAAAGTCAGGAATTTTTCGTTCCATAGATATAATCCATATCCCGGAGGTTTTTTCATGAAAACATATTCCAAATCTTATTTAAAAAACGAAATTGTCAATCATCTGCAAACGCTTCGTTCCAATCCGGAAACTGCGTCCAATGAAAAGATATATAAAGCCACCGCTATGCTGGTCAACGATATTTTATCCAGCCGCGCCCGCCACTTTAAGGCTAAAAACGCGTCTACCGGCAAAAAGCAGGTGAGCTATTTGAGTATGGAATTTTTAATGGGCCGCTCATTAAAAAACAATCTCTTTAACCTGGGCATTACCAACGCCGTAAAGGAAGCGCTCGCCGATTTTTCAATTAAACTAGAAGACATCTATGAATGCGAACCGGACGCCGGTCTTGGAAACGGCGGACTGGGTCGTCTCGCCGCATGCTACCTCGATGGTCTGGCAACCCTAGGTTATAATTCCTACGGATATTCCATTTTATATGAATTCGGTATCTTTACGCAGAAGATCGTGGACGGTTGGCAGACGGAGCTGCCGGACAACTGGCTGCCCGGCGGCGAGGTCTGGCTCAATCCTCAGCCTGAACTTTCAGTAGATATTCAGTTCGGCGGCGAAGTAGAAGAATTTTGGGACAGTGATGGTTACCATTACTCTCGAATTAAAAATTATTCGGTTGTCCGCGCCGTGCCGTACGATATGTATGTCTCCGGCTATAATAGCAACGGAGTTTCCGTCCTCCGTCTGTTCAAAGCGGAGTCGCCCGCCTTCGATATGGAAAGCTTCAATCGCGGCGATTATACCGGCGCCTTGGGTCAAAGCATTACCGCAGAGGCCATCTCTAAAATTCTCTATCCGAACGACAATCACACGCAGGGAAAGATGCTCAGACTCAGACAGCAATATTTCCTATGCGCCGCGTCTATCGGCGACATTACCAACCGTCATATTCGTGAATACGGGACAATGGAAAACTTTTCAGAGAAGAACTCGATTCATATCAACGACACCCACCCCACCCTCGCAATCCCAGAGCTAATGCGAATCTTGCTGGACGAATGCGGCTATACCTGGGAAAAATCCTGGGAGATTGTTACCCAAACCTTTGCCTATACCAACCATACCGTCATGGCAGAAGCGCTGGAAGTTTGGAACGAAGACCTGTTCCGCCAAATTCTTCCGCGTATCTATCAGATTGTCTGCGAAATCAACCGCCGCTTCATTGAAGAACTTGACCAGAAATTCGGTTGGGACAGGATGCGTATCGACCGGATGGCTATCGTTCACGATCACAAAATCAAAATGGCAAACCTCTGCGTCTATACCTCAAAGAAGGTCAACGGCGTATCGAAGCTGCACAGCGAGATCATCAAAGACGATGTCTTCCATGATTTTTATTTGGAAACTCCTGAAAAATTTACCAACGTCACAAACGGCATCGCTTACCGCCGCTGGCTCCATCAGGCGAATCCTCCTTTGACTAAGCTTTTGCAAAATACCATCGGAAACGGATTTTCTCTCCACGCTTCTGAACTGAAAAATTTTGAACGGTATAAGGACAACAAAGCCATTCAAAAACAGCTTGCCGAAGTGAAACAAATAGCAAAAAAACGGCTCGCCGACTACGTGCTCAAACACGACCGTGTGCAGCTGAACCTCGACTCAATTTTCGACGTTCAAGTCAAACGAATGCACGAATACAAACGCCAGCATTTGAACGCCCTCAATATCATCACTGATTACCTGTATCTGTTGGAAAATCCGAATGCTGACTTTGTTCCGAAAACTTATATTTTCGGTGCAAAAGCTGCGCCAGGATACTATATGGCAAAACAGATCATCAAGCTGCTTTGTTCCCTCTCTAACGAAATTCGGAAACATCCCAAGATCAGTGAAAAACTCAGCGTGGTGTATCTGGAAAATTACAGCGTCTCCCTCTCCGAATTGATTATGCCGGCCAGCGAAGTGAGCGAGCAGATTTCACTTGCCGGAACAGAAGCCTCCGGTACCGGAAACATGAAATTTATGCTCAACGGCGCTATCACTTTAGGCACTGAAGACGGAGCCAACGTGGAAATTCACCAGTCAGTCGGCGATGATAATATCATCATTTTCGGCATGGACGCCGCAGAGGTAGAAAAACAAAAGGAAATTGGATATTCCCCTATCGAGTTTTATAATAAGATTCCGCAGATCAAACACGCGATCGACTTTATGGCTGATGGCATTGACCGAAACTCTTTTGATGATATCGTCAATTCCCTCAAATGGAACGATCCTTATATGGTTTTGGCTGATTTCGTCTCTTATCGCGCCGCGCAGGAAAAAGTAAGCAAGCTCTATCAAAAACCGGAAACTTGGTATCGGATGTCTGCTGTGAATATCGCAAATTCCGGCTACTTCTCCGCCGACCGCGCCATTGACGAGTATGCAGAAAACATCTGGAAGCTTTCTCATTAACTACTGTCCCCTACAAGAAGAAAAACGCGGCTTGGCAAAAAACTGCTAAGCTACGTTTTTCTTTCTTTACTCACTATCATTCGATGAAAGGAACCTATTCCATTATGGAAGATATTTTTTGCAGCCGAAGACTGTCGGACAAACGCCCCTTCGGCGCTGTTGAAACGGGCGTCCCCGTTCAATTTACCGTCCATCTTCCGCTTGATTACTCCTTTAGTACCGTCACCCTTTGCGTTTACGACGGCATTTCTTACCTCGAGCATATCGTTATGTCTTATCAGAAAACAGAAAATGAACAGATTTTCTATCGGGTTACCTATACCCCTGAGGTTGCCGGCGTTTACTTCTATTACTTTTCAGTGCAGCATGAAAATCATACCACCTTTATCAAGCGTTCTACCGGCGGTTTCGGCATCTTCTCTCAGGACGCTCCCGATTTTCAGCTGACCGTTGCCAATCGCAATAGCAAGACCCCGGACTTCATTAAAGGCGGAATCTTTTATCAGATTTTCCCGGATCGCTTCTGCTCCAGCGGCATTCGTCATAATAACGTCCCTTCCGACCGAATTTTACGTGCCGATTGGGGCGGTATGCCATACTTTTTGCCGGATGAAAACGGTGAAATCAAAAATAACGACTACTTTTGCGGCGATCTAAAGGGAATTGAAGAAAAACTTCCCTATCTAAAAACACTCGGCGTTACTATGATTTATTTAAACCCCATCTTCGAGGCGCATTCTAGCCATCGTTATAATACAGCCGACTACTTTGCCGTTGACCCTTTGTTGGGCACCGAAGCGGATTTTCGTCACCTCTGCCTTTCAGCCAAAAAAATTGGAATCCGTATCCTGCTCGACGGCGTGTTTAGCCACACCGGTGATGACAGTAAATACTTCAATCGCAAAGGTCGTTATTCCTCTGTCGGCGCTTATGAGTCCCAAACCAGCCCCTATTACCCTTGGTACCATTTTATCAATTACCCCGATCAATATGATTCCTGGTGGGGATTCGATACTTTGCCTACCATTCAAAAAGGAAATCCCGATTATATCGAATTTATCTGCGGTGAAAACGGCGTTTTGCGCTATTGGCTCCGCGCCGGCGCTTCCGGCTTCCGTCTGGACGTTGCAGACGAACTCCCCGACTTTTTTATTGAGCGAATCCGTCAAGCAGTGAAAGCGGAAGGCGAAGAAAACCTGCTGATAGGCGAAGTCTGGGAAGATGCCTCCAATAAAATGGCTTATAGCGTACGTCGCCGTTATTTTCTGGGGGACGAGCTTGACAGCGTGATGAACTATCCTTTCAAAGACGCCATACTTTCCTTTTTACGGTATCAAAATCAAGAAGAATTCATTGAGCGAATTGAAACAATTGTGGAAAACTATCCGAGCGGCGCTTTGCATACCGCCATGAATTCCCTCTCAACTCACGACACCGAACGTGCCATTACCGTCTTAGTAGGCGAACCGTTAAATGGGAGAGATCGTCAGTGGCAATCTCACCACTATCTTACTTTAGATCAGTATCAAAACGGCGTTCGTCTGTTGAAGCTTGCCATGACTTTGCAATATTTTCTGCCTGGCGTGCCTTGCATTTACTATGGCGACGAAGCCGGCTTGCAGGGATACCGCGACCCATTCAACCGCGCCTGTTATCCCTGGGGCGCCGAACAAACGGATTTGATTCCGTTTCTCATTCATTTGGCTAATTTGCGTAAAGAAGCGCCGGCATTAAAGGACGGAATGATTCAGTTTCTCCAAACAATATCCCATGTGCTTGCGTTTCGCCGAACTGCAAAGGACGGCGAAACCGTCCTCTTCCTCAATTATGGAGAACACCCCGTCCAATTCCCCTCTTCTTTTTATCATTATCGCTGCCCCCACGGACACTATCAGAAAGAAACCGGTCATATTACCATCCCTCCTTCTGATTTTGCTCTTTTAACCAAACGCTCTTAATCTTTCAACCATTTCGCTCTCTGTTGTTGAAAATTTGAATCCCTTATCCTAATTCATCATATGATTGATGATTCAAAATAGGCTTCCGACTGCTGTATTTCCTCAGTCGAAAGCCTTTTTTATCTATTCGATTACTTCGCATCCCATATATGGAATCAAAACGTCCGGAACTCGTATTGTTCCATCTTCTTGTTGATAATTTTCTAGTATCGCAGCAACGGTTCTTCCAATCGCTACCCCTGAACCGTTCAGCGTATGAACCAACGCCGCCTTTCCATTAGACTGATCTTTATACCGGATGTTCGCACGCCGCGCCTGAAAATCCTCAAAGTTAGAACAGGATGATATCTCCTTATACGCATGATAAGAGGGCAACCACACTTCGATATCATAAGTCTTCGCACTTGAAAAACCAAGATCGCCTCCACAAAGGCAGACAACACGGTAAGGCAGCTTTAACTCCTGCAATACCCTCTCTGCGTCATTTGTCAATTCTTCCAATTGTTGATAAGATTCCTCCGGTCGTACAAATTTTACCAGTTCCACTTTATTGAATTGATGTTGCCGAATCAGTCCCTTCACGTCCCTTCCGGCTGCTCCCGCCTCCGCGCGAAAACAGGCGGAGTAAGCACAATAACGAATCGGCAGCTTCTTCCCATCTATGATCTCATCACGATAGATATTCGTCACCGGAACTTCTGCAGTCGGAATCAAAAAATAATCCATGTTCTCCAGGTGAAATGCGTCCTCTTCAAATTTCGGAAGCTGTCCGGTTCCGGTCATCGAGGCTCGGTTCACCAAAAACGGCGGAAACACCTCGGTATATCCGTTTGCAGTATGCGTATTCAAATAGAAATTGATGACCGCCCTTTCCAGTCTCGCACCTGCCCCTTTATAAAAATGGAATCGACTTCCCGTCACCTTTGCTGCTGTCTCTGCGTCCAGAATTCCCAGTTCCTTTCCCAAATCCCAATGTGCCTTTGGCGAAAAAGAAAATTCAGTCGGCTCTCCCCAGCGCCTGATCTCCTGATTTTCACTGTCATCCGTACCGGAAGGTACCGACGCATGCGGAATATTTGGAATCTGCAACAACAATTCTCGTTGCTTTTGCTCTAACAAGGACGCTTCCGCCACCAGCTCCTTTACCTTGTCCGAAAGCTCCTTCATCTCATTCAATAAATCGGATACATCCTCTCCCGCCTTCTTTTTTTGTGGGATTTCTCGGCTTACCCGGTTTTGTTCCGCCTTCTTCTCATCTCTTTTGGTAGAAAGCTCCCTTCTCTTTTCGTCCGTCTTTATGATTTCGTCAACCACCTGATCCATGTCTTTGTTCCGACGTCTCATTCCCTCTTTGACTTCCTCCGGATGATTCCGAATCCATTTTATGTCCAACATGTTTTGTTCCTCCTAATATCATTTCGTTCTATTTCTTTAAACCGGCCAATCGGTATGCGATATCTACCAGTTCTTCTTTATTATAAAAATCTATTTTTAATGTGCCGTGTTCTTCGGCTACCATCTCAATTGAGATTTTTCGGTGCAACTCCTCTCTCATTGAAATTTCCAGTTCCTGATAAAAGGAATCCCTCTGAAAAACAGATTTTTTTTCCTGTTTCACCTTTGCAGGTTTCTTTTTCACAGACATCTTTTCCAACTCGCGAACAGTCAATCCCTTTCCAGACGCCATCTTCGCCATCTCTTCCTGCTCGTCAACCGGAAACGCCAAGATAGTACGCGCCTGCCCGGCAGTCAGTTTCCCGTCCTTCAATAAATTCAACGCCGTTTCAGGCAATTGCAGAAGCCGCAATACATTCGCAACAGCGCTTCGCGACTTTCCCACCTGTTTCGATACCTGTTCCTGCGTCAGTCCGTACAGTTCCATCAGCTCTTGGTATCCTCTTGCCTCCTCCAGCGGACTCAAATCCTCTCTTTGTAGGTTCTCAATCAATGCAATTTCCGCTGACTGCAAGTCCTCCATTTCCCGTATAATCACAGGCACTTCCGAAATTCCAACCATTCGACTGGCTCTCCAACGACGTTCGCCCGCAACAATCTGATATTTTCCATTGGGAATCGGTCTCACCAAAAGAGGCTGCAATACCCCGTGCTCCCGAATCGAATCAGCCAATGACGCAAGCTCTTCCTCATCAAAGTATTTTCGAGGTTGCTGCCGGTTCGGTTCTATATCGTTCACCCGAAGAACTGTATTCTCCTGCTCGGTTCCATTGTCCTGAAAAAGCGCGTTTAACCCCTTTCCAAGTCCCGTTTTCCTAGCCATTGACCCGTTTCCTCCCGTTTTTGCGAATGATTTCCCTCGCCAAATTTTCGTATGCCTTCGTTCCCTTGGAATTTTTATCATAATAGAATACCGGTTCCCCGAAGCTTGGTGCCTCAGAGATCCTGACATTCCGCGGAATCACTGTCTTATACACCTTCTTAGGAAAAAATCGTTTGACCTCGTCCACTACCTGCATTGTCAAATTCAAGCGCCCGTCATACATCGTGAGCAATACCCCTTCCAATTCAATTAACGGGTTATACATTCTCTTCACCTGACGCACGGTGGCCATCAACTGAGACAATCCCTCCAACGCATAATACTCGCACTGTATCGGCACCAACAGGGTATCGCAGGCTGTGAGCGCATTTAATGTGATTAGCCCCAAAGACGGCGGACAGTCAATTAAGATAAAATCATATTCTTGTTTGACGTCCAACAGCTGAT
>CAKRVU010000017.1 GCA_934408835.1 uncultured Oscillospiraceae bacterium
GGGGGAGAGTGTACGGCAATGGATTCTGTTTGGTTGGCGTTAGCCGGTTCTGTGATAGCATTGGTCTTTGCCGCCGTTTTGGTGGTGCGGACGGCAAAACAGCCGGAGGGTACGCCCAAAATGATAGAAATATCGAACGCAATTCGGAAGGGAGCGAGCGCTTATTTGAAACGGCAATATGTCGGAGTCGGCATTTTTTTCGCCGTTGTATTTGTGCTTTTGCTCATCCTGTCTTTTTTTGGATTGTTGAGTATTTTTGTTTCCTTTGCGTTTTTGTCAGGCGGTATTTTTTCGGCGTTAGCCGGTTATATTGGAATGAAAACAGCCACAATGGCAAACTGTCGGACGGCTGCGGCCGCGGAGCAGGGACTCAACCGGGGACTGAAGGTTGCGTTTTCCGCCGGCTCTGTCATGGGGTTTGTGGTTGTCGGTTTGGGACTTTTAGATCTGTCTGTTTGGTATTTCTTTTTGAAGTTTTGGTATACAACGGTGGATCCGATGACCGGAAACGCATTGACGCTGGCTATTACTTCTAATATGCTGACCTTTGGTATGGGCGCTTCTTGCATGGCTCTCTTTGCGAGAGTCGGCGGCGGTATCTTCACCAAGGCTGCGGACGTTGGCGCTGACCTGGTCGGGAAGGTCGAAGCGGGAATTCCGGAAGATGATCCGCGCAATCCGGCGGTGATTGCCGACAACGTAGGCGATAACGTTGGAGATGTGGCCGGTATGGGCGCTGATTTGTTTGAGTCATATATCGGTTCTATCGTTTCAACCTGTTCGCTGGCTGTGGCGGCGCAGCTTGGCGATAACGGCGTTGCGCTGCCGATGGTTCTTGCCGCTTTCGGTATTATTGCCTCTATTTTGGGAACCTTCTTTATTCGGACGAAAGAAAATGCCGATCAAAAAACACTTCTTCGTGCGCTGCGTACTGGAACGTATATCAGTGCTGTGTTGCTTGCAATCATTTCTTTCGGCTTGGTGAAATGGCTTTTGCCGGGAAATATCGGCGTCTTTTTTGCCGTTATTACCGGGTTGATTGCCGGACTCTTGATTGGCGCTGTTACGGAGTATTTCACATCCGATTCTTACCGACCGACCAAAAAACTTGCGGCTGCTTCTGAAACCGGTTCGGCTACTGTGATGATTAGCGGTTTATCGCTCGGCATGGTTTCGACCGTTGCGCCGGTAATCATTGTCAGCATTGCGGTGCTAGTCAGCTATTTTGCGGCAGGAGGCGCCGTCAACTTCAGCGAGGGACTGTATGGCGTTGGAATTGCCGCTGTCGGCATGTTGTCTACCTTGGGAATCACCCTTGCAACGGACGCTTATGGGCCGATTGCGGACAATGCAGGAGGAATCGCAGAGATGGCCGGGCTTGGAGAAGAGGTGCGTAAACGGACTGACGCGCTGGATTCTCTGGGAAATACAACGGCGGCGACTGGAAAGGGGTTTGCAATTGGCTCTGCTGCTTTGACGGCATTGACGCTGATTGCAGCCTATGTGCAACAGGTAAAACAAACCGCTCCGAGCGGATATTCGTTTGACCTGAGCATTACAAATCCGGCTGTTTTAATCGGTCTCTTTATTGGGGCAATGGCTCCGTTCCTCTTTGCTGCGATGACGATGAGCGCAGTGGGAAAGGCGGCGCAGTCGATTGTCATAGAAGTGCGCAGACAGTTTCGCTCGATTACCGGTTTGATGGAAGGGAAGGCGGAGCCGGATTATCATACCTGCGTTGATTTGTGCACCAAATCCGCACAAAAGCTGATGTTGCCGCCGGCAATTATCGCCATTTTAATTCCACTGATTATCGGTGTGTTCTTGGGAGCAAGCGGCGTGGTTGGATTGCTTGCGGGGACGACTGTTTCAGGATTTGCGCTTGCTGTTATGATGGCGAACTCGGGCGGCGCTTGGGATAATGCCAAAAAGTATATCGAGTCCGGAAAGTTCGGCGGAAAAGGGTCAGACTGCCATAAGGCGGCGGTGGTAGGCGATACAGTTGGGGATCCTTTTAAAGATACTTCCGGTCCGTCCATTAATATTTTGATTAAATTAACTTCTATGGTTTCCATTGTTTTAGTCGGCTTGGTGGTTGCGACCTCCTTTTTGCAATTTTAGCATTTGGATGTTAAGACCGTCTGTTCCGCTTCCGTTTGAAGGATACCGAAGCGGTCGGAAAGGCGTTTGATAAAAGACACTGTTTGACTATCGTGGAACCGGGAACGGCGGATGTTGATGAAAGAGATTTCAATTTTGGAAGTGGATGGTGTCCGAATCGGACATGCACAGAACCTTCAGGCGATGACGGGATGCACAGTAATATTGTGTGAAAACGGAGGTGTTGCGGGATTAGAGGTTCGTGGCGGCGGACCGGCTTCTCGTGAGACGGAGCTGTTAAAGCCTCTGGCGGCTGCCAGTCGGATTCATGCTGTTGTCCTTTCGGGAGGGAGCGCTTTTGGACTGGCGGCGGCTGACGGAGTTATGCGTTATCTGTATCAAAAGAAAATTGGTTTTGATGCGGGTGCTGCGAAGGTGCCTCTGGTTTGCGCTTCGAGCATTTATGACTTGCAGCTGGGCGCCTCCGACGTTTGGCCGGACGCCGCTATGGGGTATCAAGCTTGTCAAAACGCCGGAGGCTGCGAGTGGCGAGATGGAAACGTCGGAGCAGGCGTTGGCGCAACGGTTGGGAAACTGTTTGGGCTTAAGCGGATGATGAAAGGGGGCGTTGGCGGGTTTGCCGTACAACTGGGGGACTTTCAGCTAGGTGCTGTCGTTGTGGTGAATGCCCTGGGCGATATCTTTGACCCGGTTGATGGAAGGCAGCTGGCGGGGTTGCTGGATTCTGACAGAACTTCTTTCTGTTCCACTGAACGGGAGTTTTATCGACGATGGACAACGCCTGATGGTTGGGCTTTGCAAAATACGACCCTTGGTGTAATTGTGACCAACGCGGTATTTACCAAGACAGAAATGAATAAAATTGCATCGATGGCAAGCAACGGACTCGCCCGCACAATCCGTCCGCTCAACACCTCGATGGACGGTGACGCGCTCTATGCCATATCGACTGGAAACCGCGTTCGTGCAAATGTAGATGTTGCAGGGACGCTTGCGGCGTACACGGTGGCAATGAGCGTCAAGAGGGCTGTGCTTTCAGTTGAAGGGATTGGAGGCGTTTTGGCAGCTCGTGATTTGATGAGTTTGGATGAGTGATAAGATAAGTTGCTTCCCGGACTGCACGGCGTATGGAAGATGAGTGCGGGAGCGTGCAGTTGGGACGGGCAACTGATTGAATTTTTTGGGGGGATAGAAAATGAAGTATTATTTGGGAGTAGATGTTGGAGGAACCAATTTGGTTGCCGCTGTAGTGGATAAGAATGATCAGATTTTGGCGAAAGCGTCCTGTAAGACGAACCTTCCCAGGAAGCCGGAACTGACCGTAGAGGATATTGCACAGCTTTGTCATCAGGCGGTGGAACAGTCTGGACTTTCTATGGCACAGATGGAGAGCGTTGGAATTGGGGTTCCAGGTATTGTGAACTTAGAAACCGGTGTTGTGGAATATTCCTGTAATTTGGATTACCACGATGTTCCGATTGTACATATGCTGAAGGAAAAATTGCCGCTTCCTGTATTTGCGGAAAATGATGCGAATGTTGCTGCCATTGGCGAATTTGCCGCAGGCGCGGGACAGGGTTGTCAATCTATGGTAGCCATTACATTGGGAACCGGAGTTGGCGGCGGTGTGATTATTGACAACAAAATCCTGACAGGCTTTAACTATTCCGGAGGCGAGCTGGGGCATATGGTGATACAAAGAGGCGGGCGACCTTGCAATTGCGGGCGCAGAGGCTGCCTTGAGGCGTATGCTTCTGCTACTGGTTTAATCCAAACGACGATTGAAAAAATGCGTCAATATCCAGATAGCCTTCTTTGGAAGATTGCACCTACAGAGGCTCAGGTGGAGGGGAAAACAGTATTTGACGCGCTCCAAGAAGGGGACGCTGCCGCCAAAGAGGCGTTTGAAGAATTTATTGACGCGCTCAGCTGTGGTGTGGTGAATATCATTGACATTTTTCAGCCGGAAATCGTTTGTATTGGAGGCGGTTTGAGCCGTCAGGGAAGAGTGTTAACCGATTTGATTCAAAAGGTGGCCGATCAGGAGGAATATAACCGGGACGGGAAACACCGCTGCAAAATTGTGACGGCAACGCTTGGCAATGACGCTGGATTGATTGGCGCAGCGCTTCAGGGAAAATACCGGTAATAACAAAGGCGCCATAACAGTGCGATGACAAGCCCGAGGAATTTCCACGACCTGTTTGAAGCGGGAAACGGATTGGTTGTTACATATCAAGTGGTTCTGTTGCCTAAAAAGTTTTTGTTGCCGGATCTATTGGCAAGAAAAAGGAATGAGCCTTGATACCGGTGGTTCAGGAATCCATTGAGATGAAGTCATGAACAAAAGGTAACTTTTTACAGATGGATTGCCTTTGCGGCTCAGAAAGCTTATAATATGGATAAGAGTTGTATTCATCTGAAACGCGATGAATTTGGAGGGAAATTATGGAAAAGAAGATTGATCAATACATTGATGAGCATTTTGATGAAATGCTCGATACACTGCGCTCTTTGATTCAGATTCCGAGCTACCGCACTCAAGCGGTAGAAGGAAACCCGTATGGAGAAAAGGTGGCTCAGGCTCTGGACAAAGCGCTTTCTATCTGTGAAGATTTTGGGTTTGAGACCCATAATTTCGATCATTATATGGGTACGGCGACGTTTGGGGAAAACCCAGAGCTTGGTATCTTGTTTCACCTTGATGTTGTGCCGGAAGGGGACGGCTGGACGCTTCCGCCTTATGAGGGTGTGATTCAGGACGGTCGCATGTATGGTCGCGGTACCATTGATGATAAAGGACCCGGAGTGGCTTCTATCTTTGCGCTGCGCGCTATTAAAGAGCTTGGAATTCCTCTGAAAAAAGGCGTTCGTCTGTTGATGGGAACAGACGAGGAATGCGGATCTTCCGAGCTTCCGTATTATCTTGAGCGAGAGTCGATGCCGCCGCAGTTGTTTACACCTGATTCGGCTTTTCCTGTCATCAATACAGAAAAAGGCATGGTCCGTTATTCGTTTGAAAAGAAATATGCAAAAGAAACGGCAGACCGTATGATTTTGGAAATCCATGGAGGAGAAACGGTCAACGCAATACCGGCAAAGGCAACGGCGGTAGTGACCGGTTTTACTGCGGAGGAACTTTCTAAATTGGCCAAAGAAACGGAATCTTCCATTTCCTTTTCATTTGAGGAACATCCAGATGGAATCCAGATCATTGCGGAAGGAACGTCTGCGCACGCCTCCGTTCCCGAAACGGGAGACAATGCGTTGACTGGGTTGCTCAAGCTGCTTGTCTCATTGCCGTTGGAGGAAAGCGAGGGGCTTCGCACCCTTCATTCGGTGTATGAATTGTTCCCGTATGGCGATTTTAAAGGAACGGCGATCGGGTTGGAGGCTTCGGACGGCGATCGTTCGGGCGATTTGACATTGACGTTCAGCATATTGGAGTATACGCCAGAAAGTTTATCTTTGATGATTGATATTCGGTTCCCCGTTACTTGCACCTGCGATGGCATCTTGGGTGTTTTAAACAAAACAGCTGAACAATTTGGTATGACTGGGAAGTCTACCCTTTCTGATCCGCCGCACGAAGTGCCTGAAGACAGCGAGATGGTCAAGGCATTGACGCAGGTTTATAGCGATTATACCGGGGATCCTGCTGCGTGTAATTATAGCGGCGGCGGCACTTATGTGCATCATCTTTATGGAGTGGCGTTTGGACCTACTTTTGAGGGACATCCAGACAACCATTTGCATGGTGCAGATGAGTTTATCAGCTTAGAAGAGCTTCGGGATATCACAAAAATTTATGCGCGTGCTATCTTGAAAATTTGCGGTTGATTTTATTAGGAATTTTTTGGTAATATATAACTGAAAACCAAAAGGGCTTTTGCGGCTTTTAAAGCTTGCAAAGGCTCTTTTTTATTATTGATAAGTAAAATGATTCCAATTACGATGATCTACATTTTTTGTAAATGGATAACACCTAAAATAATAAAAAGCGAAAAATGTTTGATACGATTGCAGTTAAGGGATTCAAATTCGCAAGGAAGACACCTCAAGTATGATTCAAAATAAGTAAGCTACAAAAATGACTGGCTAATCGGATTTACAATATTCTACAAATGATGGAAATCAACATTGCTTGATAATTCCACATTTCGTATGGAAGGGGTGTAAAAGATGGAGCTGAGATAGAATTATGAAAGAGGATGACTGAGAATGATTCAAGAATGCGAGTATGTTGAGTTGTATATCAAGGGACATTCACAATTTCATATTGATTCGTAAGAAAAAGGGTTGTGGGTATTAGGAACAGTTGAGCACGATAATAAATGTGGTACTTTGACTGTAAATTTAAGCACTGGTGCTATTTTAGAAAGAAAATCATCTTTGAATTTTCGTACAGATATGAGCGCATTGGCGTGAACCGACGGTTGGGTCTATTCCAATTGATGTGTCATTTCCACGTGAAATCGTCTGTAAGGAGCAAGTTATCGTTAATAAGGGCGAGTGGTTTTTGGCACAAGGAGTCCAATTAAAAAACAGTGAGGCAAAAAGGATAGAATCCTAGTCGACAAAAATTACAAACAAAAAATGACGCTGTATTTGTACAGCGCCATTTTTTCATCTAATCCTTGTTTAACAGTTTTTCGCCCTTATTACTTCTTCTCAAAAAGGGTTAAAAGCATGTTAATTCAACTTATTTTCCCAGAAAATTCAAGATATCATTAGCCAATTGTTCAGTGTTTTCCCACTGTATATTATGACCAATGCCTGCGTAAGAGACAAATTCTGCTTGAGGAAGATTCGCTCTGAGTTCCTTTTGGATATCTTCATTGAAGAAAGAGTCCTGATCACCCCACGCAATGAGGACGGGGATGCTTGTATCAATGAAGGAATAGAATGGACGCATATCAGAGAAGGTGATGCCTCCAGCTACGCATTCCCATACATAACCGGGTAACGCTTGAGATTCAGCCATTTCATACTGGAGGAATTCCGGATCTACAGGAGCAGAACAGTAATACCAAGCGTCCATGAATTCATTATCGGGGTGACCATCAGCGCCTAGGGAAATACCGTATTCATAATAGTCTGTACCAAGAACACCATTGCCCACCGTTGTGGAGGAAACGAGGGTGACGCTCTTACATTTCTCGGGGAAATTAAGCAACAGGGCTTGACTGACCATACTACCCAGCGAGTGTCCAACAATATCGGCTTTTTCAATACCCATCTTATCCATAAAGTTGGCAATGTCAGCTGCATAATCAGAGATGGCATACATTCCGGTATCCGGTTTATCACTTGCGCCGTGACCGCGGAGATCAATCATGTAAATATGGTAACCTGCCTTAGCAAAATATGGCGCAATTAAAGACCAACTGCGGCTGTTATCAGTCATGCCGTGAATCAACACCATAGGGTCGCCGTCTTCAACGCCCATTTCTACATAAGCCATAGTAATGCCGGTATCAAGCTTTACAGTCTGACGATGATCGTTCCAGTCGGCTTGGGAAATCTCCATTGGCAATTCAGAGGTTTTGGCGGTTGATTGTTCAGTGCTTTGATTGGTAGTTGTACAAGCGGTAAAGGATATCATCATCAACAGAGCGCAACCCAGTGCCACAATTTTTTTCTTCATTAATCTTTCTCCTTCTTTCTCTTTCAAAAATATTTGATATGCGGATGTTGATATTTTAAACGAAATGGGTATTTTTGTCAATACATTTTCTGATTTTTACAATTTTGTAAAAAAACCAGCACTGGAATGTAATACTGAATCATTGGCGATTGTTGTATGGCAAATTATGGTTCAAACCTCATTTTTACAAATGATCGACAAGGTTTTTTAAATATTTTTGAAAATCAGTTCCGACCTCAGGGTGCGCCAGACCTTGTTCTACAATGGCTTCCAAAATGCCAAGCTTATTTCCCATGTCATAGCGGCGACCGTAAAAGTCTACGCCAATCATGCCAACAGTTTGGGCAAGCTCCTTCATGGCGTCTGTAAGCTGCAGTTCGCCGCCAGCGCCCGGTTTGGTATGCTCTAATATCTCAAAAATCTGAGGCGGCAAAACACAACGACCCAAAATAGAGTAGAGGGATAAAATTTCATCCGGGCTCGGTTTTTCCACCATATCGAAAACTTCAAACCAGTTATCGCGGATAGGACGGACTGCTAAAGACGAATATTTTTGAATGGCTTCCTTTGTCACCTCTTTGATCCCGACTACGCCACGTTCAAATTCTTCATAAGCGCTGCACAGCTGCTGACAGACCGGTACTTCGGAACAAATGACGTCGTCTCCATACAATACCGCAAACGGCTCGTTCCCAACAAAAGATTTTGCGTGTAAAATAGCGTCGCCCAATCCCAACGCCTTCTTTTGCCGGATAAATGTGATATTCGCCAGATTTGCTAAGGAACGCAGTTCTTCATATACATCCATTTTTCCGCGTTCTAATAGGAGCTGCTCTAGCTCCGGGGTATAATCAAAGTGATCTTCTATTGCCGATTTTCCGCGGCTGGTAATAATCAGGATATCCTCGATGCCGCTTTTTACCGCCTCTTCAACAATATATTGAATGGCGGGACGGTCTACGATGGGCAGCATTTCCTTTGGGATTGCTTTGGACGCCGGGAGGACTCTGGTTCCCATTCCGGCAGCCGGGATGACAGCCTTTTTGATTTTCATTTCATTTCATCCTTCCTAATTGTTTTTTACTATTGTTTGCAAAAAAACGATTATTTTTAACGAATGCCGATACAGTAGATGAGGTTTTTAAATCCACAACAACATCAAGTAAGTTCCGACCATCACAAGAATGGATAGCAGCAAGGCGCAAGCAGTCGCAGCTGCATAACTGGCCGAACCGTGTTTTTTGATATATGATCGATACTGTTTTGGCGGTAGTTTTCGTTTTTGACATTTTTGAAGGTCTTTTCTCACCTTGCGGTAATAAAGCCAATTGGCAAACAAACCGCTTAGCAGGTTGCACATCAATTGAAGGATCGACAAAGAGGATGAGACCCAGTAAACCATCTGAAAAGCGGTCGTATGATCTGAATACAGGCTGCCGACAAGGTAAAACGCAACGTTTCCCAGGAGTACAGCCGCGTTTAACAGAAAAAATAATATCCCCTGCCAATATAGCTTTCGGTAACAATAGTATACCGCAGGAAACAAAAAAGCACAAAAATTGATTGAGACGGATTTCCCTTTGGCAAATTTTTGGAACTTTGGAAGAAAATACCCGGAATTTGTCCCCACATAGGCGGCATAGTCGGTCATCTGAATGCCGTCTATTGTTTCATCGGGCGAAAAACCGATTGAAGCTGCGCCGAAAAAAGGTGGTGTTTGTGGATAACCGGTTGAACTATTGGGCGGTAAATTCGGCGTTGGCGGATTTTGATCGTTAGACGCGAAGGAATTGCCACAGACAGAGCAAAACAGGGCGTCTGCGGGATGGGCGGCGCCACATTGAGGGCAGCGAGTTTGAGAAGAGTCCGGACGGCTTTCTTCTTTCGGCGGGTTCTCCTTGACTCCATGCTCCTCCTGACGCGCACAATGTCCGATGGCGACAAAACATTCCCGATGATGCGGGCAACCGCATTCGGGGCAAACAACGATATCGTCCGATTCTACAAATTTCTTTTTGCAAACCGGACAAATCTGATTAGTATACTTTTTCATTACATCTCTCCTTCTCTTTATTGTAACAGTTTCCTTTTAAAGAATCAAGTTTTTTTCAAAAGAAACTTGATTAAAGCGAAAAGGAACGGAGTTTATTTGTTGGCGCGAAAAATATAACGGCTCGGGATACATAGCGATATGTAAAAATCAAATACTAGCGTTAGCCTGAAAAAAAGGGGGGAAATGAAAATGGATCCGAGAGAATCGTACTTGGGATTGTCCGATCTGCTGGAACGGGATTTGTCAGCATATGAATTCTATCAGTCTCTTCCGGCGGAAATACAGCAAAAGGCTATGGAAAATGACGTTGGCTCGTTTGAGGAATTACAGCGGCTGGCGCAGGAAAATGAAGATAGGGGGTTTTAGTGTGAGTCAAAAATATTCTGATTTATATGCTCTTCTTGCAGATGACCGCAGCGCACGCGATTATTTTAATCAGCTTCCGGATTATGTTTGCGATCAAATGGAGGAACGCGCTTCGGGAATCAATTCACTGGAAAGCATGCAGCATTATGCGGACAAACTGACGAGCGGAGACGACTGACAGAACAGCGTCAATATTCGCTAAAAAAGCGACAAAACAGGCGGGCGCGTCGTCCTCAGAAGGGAGCGATGCGCCTGTTTTTTGATTGTAACGCTTTGGCGGCGAAACGCAGTCTAGAAAAATTTCTCATCGTTCTTGATTTTTAAAAATCAGTGTGGTATAATAATTGACGTTCCCAACGTTTAGAGCTTGAATTGTCCGGATCTGTCGGGGCTGCTGCGTCTGATTTGATTGCCCCTTGGGCGGGTTCGGTGATCGGTTTTGTTGAGTTGATGTTAGCTGTCGCTGTAGCTCAGCTGGATAGAGCGACCGCCTCCTAAGCGGTAGGTCGGAGGTTCGAATCCTCTCGGGAACGCCAAAAACCGTTGGTTTTGACACTTTTTAGTTCGACACCAACGGTTTTCTTTATTGTTCCTATTTTTGTTAGTGTAAAATTATGACAAAGTGCTTGACAAATATTGTACATAATGTTATAC
>CAKRVU010000018.1 GCA_934408835.1 uncultured Oscillospiraceae bacterium
AATTCGAGCGGTACGCTTGATTCGGGAAGGGAGACAGGAACAAATGCAACAGGAACATCGAAAAATGGTTCCATCGGTTACCGTTCTTTTTTGGATCGTTTGCGGGTGCGCGTTAGCGCTTTATTTGACAATCGCTGCGCTGTTGCTGCAAAAGGTCGACTTATATACCTTTAATTTACCATGGGCTATTTCTGGCGCAAGAGATGGCGTGTTTTCTATTTATTGCGACCCGTCGGTGGATTATCCGCCTCTATATTTGGCGCTTCTCTCTTGCTTTGGAACGCCTTTAAGCAGCCTTGCTTCTGTTGATTTTTGGCCTGGAATGATGTTACTGCTCAAATTCTGGCCGGTCTTTTTTGAAGTTGCATTGGCTGTTGTAATCTTTTATCTGCTGCGAAATGAGTCTCTGTTGCTTGCACTTTTGGGCGGGGTTCTTTGGTTGCTCAATCCTTCTATTGCCGCAAATTCCGTCTGGTGGGGGCAAACCGACGCGCTCCTTTGTTTTGCGCTCTTGCTAACCTTTTGGTTTTTCTATCGGCGACGTCCTGAGCTTGCGCTTCTCTTTTTCGCGCTTGGTTGCCTGGTCAAGCTGCAAATGTGCTATTTTGCACCGATTGTGCTTTGCGAGCTGTTTTTTTATTATCCCCTGAAACGGGGACTGATTTCCATGTTGGCGGGAATTGGTATAGGCGTTGCCGGATGGCTTCCTTTTATGATTTCAATGAAATCGGTTTCTCTCCCTTTTACCATTTATTTTGGCGGTTTTTCCAAGTATCCCTATACTCATTTGAATGCGGCCAATCTGTATGGATTGACGACTGTTGCCGGTACACTGGCTGACACTTCGGTGGTCGGCGGTATTACATTTGCACAGGCGTCCACTGTTGTCCTCGTTTTGGCGATAGCGGCTGTTTGCCTTTGGTATCTTGTGTCAAAGCGTACCGGCATTCGTGTTGAAGCGGCTGTGGTAGCCATGCTATACAGTAATGTGATCTTTCTCTTTACCACGGCGCAGCATGAACGATACCAGATTCCGGTTATGCTGCTGGCGTTTTTGTGGTACCTGATTTCCCCCAGGATGTCCACGCTGATTCTGTATCTTTCATTGACGGCAGTGACCTTTTTCAATCAGGCTTTTGTATTACTTTTTGCCAACTACGGAGGGATTTTTGACCTGATATTACAGAAATCAATTCCCGTTTTAAGCGTTTGCAACTTGCTGCTGTTTTGTTTGATGATTATTCTGGCTTTAAAAGAGTTTTTTCGACAAAAGCGTCAGAAAATTATCCGCACTTAAGCGCTTAGAATCAGGTATAAAATGAAGGGCGGCGACGGAAAATAAACGGGAAAAGGGGGCAAAAAGATGCGTTATGAAAATCGAAAGGTTGTTTTGATTGGGACGGGGTTTGTCGGAATGAGTTATGCTTATGCGCTGCTCAACCAAAATGTATGCGACGAACTGGTCTTGATTGATATCAATCAAAAGCGGGCGCAGGGTGAAGCGAAGGATTTGAACCATGGATTGGCGTTTTCCGGAAGCAATATGAAAATTTATGCCGGTTCTTACAGCGACTGCAAAGGCGCTGACATCGTTGCGATTTGTGCCGGTGTGGCGCAAAAGGAGGGCGAGACGAGAATTGAACTGTTAAACCGGAATGCAGACGTGTTTCGTTCGATTGTTTCGCCGGTGGTGGAGTCTGGATTTGACGGGTGTTTCTTGATTGCAACCAACCCGGTTGATGTGATGGCGTATATCACCTATCGGTTGTCTGGGTTTCCGCCGAACCGAGTATTGGGAACCGGGACTGCGCTGGATACCGCCAGACTGCGGTATTTGCTGGGCGACTATTTTATGTTGGATCCGCGAAACGTTCACGCTTATGTGGTGGGTGAGCACGGTGACACTGAATTTGTGCCGTGGTCACAGGCGATGATTGCCACCAAGCCGGTTTTGGAATATTGCGAGGAAAGCGGCTGTAATTATTGCGCTCAGGAGATGGAACGAATTGCGGAAGAGGTGAAAAACGCCGCATACGATATTATTGCGGCAAAGAAAGCCACCTACTACGGAATCGGAATGGCAATGGTGCGAATTACCCGCGCCATTTTGTCGGACGAAAGGAGCGTTCTTACCGTGTCCTCATTCCTTTCAGGACAATATGACAGGCGGGAGCTGTATATCGGCGTTCCGGCCATTGTCAATCGCAAAGGAATAGACCGGATTTTGGAGCTTAGTCTGACCGAGCCGGAGCTTGACAAGTTCAAAGCGTCCTGCGATACACTGAGTGCTCTTTACCCGGATTTAAATCTGTCGTAGCCAACTGTAAAAAACGGTTTTGTTCTGTGAGTGAAAGCGGAGTCAATCAAAAAAACGGTGCGGTTTGACGACTGCGCCGTTTCTTTTATACCATCTCATTTGGAATTGTTGGTTTAAATCGGTTGAATGGGTTGCCGCTGAAAATTCGGTTGTGCAAAAGGAAAATCCCTCTAACGCAGGTTGGAGGGATTTTGATCGTTGAGGAAAATATTTTCCTTCACCGGTTTCATCATAGGGGTTTTTGTGGGATCCATTTCAGTGAAAGGGTGTGAATTTGAATTTGGCAACAGAAGAAAGAATTATTCGGTTTCTGATAGAGCCTCAAAAAAGGCGTTTTTGGGGAGCACCAGCAGATGTTCTGTTTCTTTCTCGAGATGATAAACAACCAGGGGTTCTCCGGTTTGCGCGTCAGACGCGAAGGCGACCAGATGATAGCGGTAGCCGTTGCGATCCTGATACCAGCCCGTGGATTCCTCCTGCTGAGAAGAGGATGGTGTACGAGCGCTCTCTTCTTGCAAAGCAACCGGCTGCGATTGAGGGGAGAGTGAAACGGGTTCCCCGTTGGTTTCCAACAGAATTTTTGCAGAACAGGGCGGAACGGTAATAGATATCTGACCTTGACAGGCGGGCAGCGTCTCTTCTGAAAATGCTTCCCAGAGGTGCGAGTTTCCAATCGAAAAGTCAAAAGAGGCTGCTGAGTCGGACAGATTTAATGCAACATAGACTGTTTGCTCATCAGTGAAACGGCGGTAAAGGAGTTGTTCGTTGCGAATGACAACCGACTGATAGGCGCCTTCTTGAATGGCGGGGAACGTTTTTCGGATAATCGAGAGGGTAGAAATATGACGCTGCAGATCTGGATACCGATCGGCGGCGTCCGATGGGGAAAGAGATGGTCGAAGGACCTGATCGCTGCCATGTTCTTTCTTCCCGGGAAGAGCAAACTCGCTTCCGTAATAGATGGAGGGAATGCCCGGCATAGTAAACAGGATGGTGTATGCATTAAAAATGTGATTTGGATTGTGCAGCGTGCTGGCGATTCGGTTTACATCGTGGTTGTCTAAAAAATTATAGGTGTCAATAGTTCGGTAGATTCCGCCTTCTGCAAACTGGCGGTTGAGCGAGTGGGCAATTTCAAAATAATTGTGGTCGTTATGAGAGGAATAAATCCCCTTGTAGCACTCATAATTTGTAACGGAATCCAGATGGGAGGAGTTTGCCCAGATATTATAGTCGCCGTGAATAATTTCGCCCATCAGCCAGAAGTCAGGCTTTTTTTGTTTTGTCATATCGCGCAGCTGTCTCCAAAAATCCAGCCGGACGTGATTGGCGGCGTCCAGACGCAGTCCGTCAATTTGAAATTCATCTATCCACATGTTGACGGCGCCGAGCAGGTGCTCGACAACGTCTGGATGGGACAGGTTCAGTTTTACCAGGTCATAATGACCTTCCCACCCTTCATACCAAAAGGGATCGCCGTAGGGACTGTCTCCATTAAAATTGAGATTTTCAAACCAACTGCAATAAGGGGACGCTTCTTTGTTCTGCTGTACGTCTTGAAAGGCCCAGAAATTTCGACCTACGTGATTAAACACACCGTCTAATATTATGCGGAAGCCCTGCTGGTGCAAGACGCCGCAGATTTGCGAAAAACGCTCCCGAGTGCCCAGGCGCGGATCAATCTGATAGTAATCGGAGGTGTCGTATCCATGACGGCTGGAGGCGAAGATGGGACCCAGGTAGATGGCGTTTACACCGAGCTTTTTCCAATAGGGAATCCAATCGAGCAGCTGATCTAGCCGCTCTACCGGTTCTGATGGTGTGTTTTCCGTCGGGGCTCCGCAAAAGCCGAGGGGGTAGATATGATAAAACACCGCTTTTTTTGTCCAATGCTGCATCGTTTCAAATCCTTTCTGTTATGAGAGAAGATCGCGCTTGTAGCGGGAATTGGTATCGTTTGACATTGCGCCTAGGATTCCCATTCTTTCTGACGTGTTTGCAAATATTCAATCAGTGCCAATCAACTGATTGGAATTTCTGTTTCGGTCGCAAACATTCACATATTTCTGATTATCATTTCCCATTTGTAGGCAATCATTCGAGGTTTTTAACTATATCATAAATTTCATTTTATTGTCAAGCGGGATGGAACGGATTTGTTCAAAGGATTTTAAGATTGTTTTGATATAAAAATGGGTTACGGGATGATTCTGATGACGTTCAGCTGGGAGCAAGCTTATGGTTCGGGGAGTTCTGTCAGTTGTGTTCCGGGATAATAGTGCGCTAAAATCTCCTGATAGGATTTCCCTTCTTTTGCCATTTCGTTGGCGCCGTATTGACTCATTCCTACGCCGTGTCCCTTCCCCTTTGTAGTAAACAGAAAACCAGCGTCGGTATAGGTTACAGTAAAATCGGAGGAATTGAGGTGGAACAGCGACCGGATTTGGGAACCGGTCAGCGATTTGTTTCCAACCTGCACGGTATTGACATAATCGGAGGAAGTTCGCTCGGTGATGATAAACCAATCGGATGGGTTTTCTGGAAGCTGCAAGTCCGGGTAGGCGGATAACAGGATGTCTTGCGCTGTCTGAACATCCACAGTAGTTTCTGTAATATAATTGGTTTGCAAGGCGTCCACGCTGCTATCAACCGGCACCAGATAGGGGAGAGAGCCGCCCCATACGCTCTCGCTGCTTTGAGTGGTTCCTCCGGACATTGAGTGAAACGCCGCAACGATCGGTTGATCGTCATAAGTAATCACCTGATTGAGTACAGCGTCCACGGCGTCTTTGATTTTGCAGTAGTCCTCTTCAAAGGCGTCTCCGTATTTTTCTCGCATGGTATCTATTGGGCAATAGGCCTGAAATACAGATGGGTCTGTGGGGATTTCCGCTCCGTGAAAACTGTTGTCGGTGCTGTACCGCTCAAGGGCATAGGTGTGCGCGGCAACAGCCTGCGCTTTGAGCGCTTCCGGTTCGAAGGAGATAGGCATTTCGGCGGAAACAACGCCGATCAGGTACTCTTCAACGGACACCTCTGATTTTTCTCCTGTCTGAGGGTCGGCGACTGTAATAAAGTCAGAAGAAATATCGGTGGCGGTTTCGGCTGCGGGAGCCTGAAAACTTTCAAAGGAATGCTCTGAGTCTGCCTGTGGCGGCGCCATCCATCCAAGCATGGGAACAATTAGAACGAAAGCGATTAGTCCGGCAACGGTGTAAAGCATTTTTCGATTCATAGAGCATTCCTCCTTGATTTGAATGATTTGATAGAAGTGGTTGACGTTTTTGTCAAAGTGAGTTAAAATAAGACCAGCGTATCAGGAAAGGGGGGCGTTTATGCTGGCACCGAATTATGGAGCGCGTGAGCAGGCGGCTATTGCCATGCTATGTGAAGAATTTAGGAAAAATAACCGTATTGATCCTTGTTTTTATCGAAAATTTGATGTCAAACGGGGTCTTCGCAACGCGGATGGTACAGGCGTGCTCGCCGGATTGACTTTGATTTGTAATGTTCATGGTTATGTAATCAATGAAGGAGAGCGGGAACCGATAGAGGGACAATTGATCTATCGCGGCAACAACATCCGCCATATTGTAAACGAATGCTTTGCGAAAAAGCGCTATGGTTATGAAGAGGTAGTGTATCTGTTGCTGTTTGGTTTGTTGCCAACGCAGAAGGAATTGGATTATTTTAAATCGGTTTTGGCTTCCTTTCGGGAGCTGCCTGACGGCTTTGTGGAGGACGTGATACTCGACGTTCCGTCGCGCAATATTATGAATAAAATGCAGAGTGCAATCCTTTCCCTTTACACGTACGACGATTATCCTGACAGCACGTCGATTGAACAGGAGCTGCAAAAGGCGATTTCCATCATAGCCAAATTGCCTTCTATTATGGTGGCGGCTTACCATTCCAGGGCAAAAAGCTTTGACGGGAAAAGTCTGGTACTGCATCCCAGCCGTTTGGAAGAAAGCACGGCGCAAAGCATATTGTCCACTTTGCGGTATGACCGTCAGTATACCGAAGAGGAAGCGCAGCTGTTGGATATGATGCTAATGCTGCATGCTGAACACGGGGGAGGGAATAATTCCACTTTCACCTGTCGCACATTGACTTCCTCCGGAACGGACGCCTATTCGGCCTATGCCGGGGCGATCGGCTCTTTGAAGGGACCGCGGCACGGCGGCGCGAATTTGCGGGTGATGGAGATGCTTTCCGCTTTGGAGGAGGCGGTTTCCGATTGCCCTTCGGACTCTGAAGTCCGCGATTTTCTGGTAAAACTCATGCAAAAGAAAGCGGGCGACCGTACCGGTTTAATTTACGGAATGGGGCATGCCGTTTACACCAAATCCGATCCGCGCGCGGTAATTCTCAAAGAGTATGCAATGAAAATGGCGAAGGGGACTTTGTTTGAGAAACGATTTTCTCTCCTTGAACAGGTGGAGCGGTTGACGCCCGGTGTGTTTGCTCAAATCAAAGGAACCGAAAAAGTGATGTGTGCTAACGTGGACCTCTATTCGGGATTGGTTTATCAAATGCTCGGAATTCCTCCGGAGGTGTTTACACCCTTGTTCGCAGTAGCGCGGATTGCGGGGTGGGCAGCGCATCGAATGGAGGAGCTTTTGACCGGCGGACGAATTTTGCGCCCTGCATATAAATCGGTGACTAAAGAACGTCCATATATACCGTTAGAAGAACGATAAAATAGAAGGGGAAGAGATTAAAATGACAACTAATACCCATACGACCAACCAAAAAAGAAGGCTGCGCATTCCGGCGGCAGTCTATTTCATCATTTTGGCGGCAGGCTGTATTCCGGCGGTATGGATCCGCTACCGACAATTGATCGACGGGACCAAGTTGGAAACGGGGTATTATAGTGGGCCTGAGCTGTATCAGACCGTTCTTTTTGCTATCATAGCCGGATTGTTGCTGCTGGTGATTCTGCTCAGTCTGCTCGATAGAAACCGCTATCAGGTGACCTTGTCTGAGAACAATCTGCTTTTGGTTCGTATCACAGCTCTGTTTTCGGCTGTTTTCTCCATAGCCTCAAGCGGCGTAGTGTTGTATCGGAGCCTGTCTGAACCGGGGATGACCAGTGGCATGGATCTTGTGATGATACTATTTGCTTTTTTATCTGCTATCGGATTTTTATACTTCGTTTGGCGTGTGAAGCAGAAGACTGCGGGAGTTTCTGATATTATGCTGTGCCTGCCTTGTTTGTGGAGCTGCGTCCTATTGTTGTCCATGTTTTTAAAACATATGATCGTGATGACGGTAACGGAAAATATCATCAATATTTTGTTTGTTTCCGGTCTTTGTGTGTTTTTGTTAAATGCGGCTAAGATGACAGCCGGTACGGCGCAGCCTTCTTGCGGACGCTGGCTTGTCATCTCCGGCTCGTTTACCATTATAACCGGTCTCTGCGCGACTTTGCCGATCTTTTTCCTTTGGGTGATTACAGGACAAGAATACACATCCGAGCATGTGTTGACCGCAACGCCGCTGGAGTTTATCGTATTGCTGTTTGTCATTGCGTTTTACATACAGTATTTGATGACGCGAAAAAAACCGGGGGCAAAAGAATAAAACCGCGAAATTTGACGGGTGTTTGTTGAACAAATTTGTCATAGGGACATGCGTATTGAGAATAGGTTTAAAAGACAGAAAACTGTTATCATTTTTGCTTTTGAACTGAGGTGTAGACAATGCGTTTGAAAAGACAAATTACGATGGTGATTACGCTTGTTTTTTTTCTGTCGGCAGCTGTTATCCCGGCAGCGGCGGCAGAAACCGCCGGAGTGCCTGCATTTTCGCAGGAGCTTCCGGCCAAATCTTATATTTTGATAGAAGCGTCTACCGGGCAAGTTTTGGCCGAACAGAACGCAGATCAGCAGATGCCGCCGGCGTCCATTACCAAAATTATGACCATGTTGTTGTTAATGGAGCGGATTGACGCAGGGGAGATTTCTCTGGATGATATGGTGACAACAAGCGAGCATGCCAACTCAATGGGCGGGACGCAAATTTGGCTCGAGGTAGGGGAACAGATGTCGGTCAACGATTTGCTGAAGGCGACCGCCATCAATTCCGCAAACGACGCTGCCGTTGCACTTGCCGAGTACATGGCTGGTACAGAGGAGGCTTTTGTACAGCTAATGAACCAGAAGGCTGCTGAATTGGGGATGACGGGAACTACATTTTGCAATGCAACGGGACTGGACGCAGAAGGACACCTTTCCACTGCCAGGGATATCGCGATTATGGGACGCGAGCTGTTAAAGTATCCATTGATTACCGAATATACTTCCGTTTATATGGACAGTCTCCGCAACGGTGAGACAGAATTGGTTAATACCAACAAACTGGTTCGTTTTTATGAAGGGTGTAACGGTCTTAAAACAGGAACTACAGACGGAGCCGGCTCCTGCTTGTGCGCCAGTGCGACGCGGGATGGTATGACGTTAATTGCTGTGTCGATGGGCTCAGCAACCTCAAAGGAGCGGTTTGCCAGCTGTCGGGCGCTTTTAGATTATGGATTTGCCAACTATGCGTTGTATCAACCGGATATTTCTGCGGATAGTTTGCCGCCTATCGCTGTGGAACAGGGTCAAAAAAGCACCGTTCCGGTGACAACCGATTCTTACGGCGGGTCGGTATTAGTCTCTAAAAGCAGCGCCGGAAAGATCGAGCAGGACGTTGTGTTGGAAGAGACTTTGACGGCGCCGGTGACTGCCGGTCAAGAGGTTGGAATGATCACTTACCGTATCGGAGATCAAACGGTGGCGGAACAGAAAATTGTGGCGACAGAGGATGTACCTGAGGTTGATTTTGGATTTATTTTTTCAGGACTTTTCCGCAATTTGATTGGGTTAACCGGAAAATAAAATGAGAAATTCAGACGAATTCAAAATTTGCTCTTGCAATTTGCGATAGAATGAAGTACAATAAAAAAGAATTAATCTCTGTTTTGAGGTGAATGTTATGGCAACCAAATTGAACACCGGATATTTGGAGAGCTTTGTTTCTTCTGAAGAATATCGGGAAATGGAACATCTTTTGGAAGCGGCGCACCGATTATTAACTGAAAAATCAGGGGCAGGTCATGATTTTTTGGGTTGGGTCGATCTCCCGTCCGATTATGACCGGGAGGAGTTCAACAGAATTCTTTCGGCTGCAAAGGAGATTCAAAAGAGTTCGGAGGTTTTGATCGTTATCGGTATAGGCGGTTCTTATTTGGGGGCGCGCGCCGTCATAGAGGCGTTGGCTTCTCCCAATTATAACCTGCTGGAAAAAGATACGCCGAACGTCTTTTTTGTCGGAAACAATATCAGCCCCACTTATTTGAACGAAATTCTTTCTGTTTGCAAAGGAAAGGATATTTCTGTCAATGTCATTTCCAAATCGGGGACGACGACTGAACCGGCGCTCGCCTTTCGTATCTTTAAAAAACTGTTAGAGGAACGATACGGACTAGAGGGGGCGAAGCGCAGAATTTACTGCACGACCGACCGGAAAAAGGGGAAACTCAAAGAGCTGGCTGATCAAAATGGATATCAGACGTTTGTTGTGCCGGATGATGTTGGCGGACGTTTTTCTGTTTTAACCGCAGTTGGTCTTCTCCCGATCGCTGTGTGCGGTTTGGATATCGAAAAGCTGATGGACGGCGCTGCTCAAGCGAGAGAAGATTTTTCGGTTTGTGACCTATCCAAAAACGACTGCTATCAATACGCGGTAGCTCGCAATATTCTCCGTCAAAAAGGGAAAACGGTTGAGATGTTGGTCTCTTATGAGCCTTGCCTCGGAATGATGAACGAATGGTATAAACAGTTGTTTGGCGAGAGCGAAGGAAAAAACCACAAAGGGATTTTCCCTGCCTCTGCGATATTTTCCACCGATCTTCATTCTCTGGGACAGTTTGTACAGGATGGATCCCCCATTTTGTTTGAGACGGTTTTAAACGTTCAGAAGCCTAAGATGGATTTTTATATCGAGGAAGAGCCAGCCAATTTTGATGGGTTGAATTTTCTTGCCAACCAAAACATGAGTGTAGTGAATCGCCGGGCGTTCGAGGGCACAATCTTGGCGCATACCGAGGGCGGCGTTCCAAACATGGTACTTGAGATCCCGCAACTAAACGAGTACGAGTTGGGATATTTGATTTATTTTTTTGAAAAGGCATGCGCTGTTTCCGGGTACTTATTGGGTGTGAATCCGTTTAATCAACCGGGAGTGGAAAGCTATAAAAAAAATATGTTCGCCCTGCTCGGGAAACCGGGATTTGAAGATATGCGGAAAGGGCTATTGGAAAAACTGGGACAATAGTCTGAAATAGAAAATAGGAGGATAAAAATGATTCAGTTAATTATAGGAAGCAAAGGCTCTGGAAAAACCAAAGTACTGTTGGAGGCAGTTCAGCAGGGAGTACAAAATACCGATGGAAACGTTGTTTTTATCGACAACAGCGATCAACATACTTTTGAATTAGACCACAGCGTCCGCTTGGTGAACGC
>CAKRVU010000019.1 GCA_934408835.1 uncultured Oscillospiraceae bacterium
CCTGTTTTTGTTATAGCAAAGGAAGAACTTGAGGACATCTTATGTAATGCTCCCAACTGGTGGGGGAACGAAAATAAGGAAATCTATGATAATCTAATCTTTATGATGCCTCCTGCTACATTCACAGATGTGTATAACGAAATCGGGGCGCCTAAAGAGGGGTTGGAAAAAATACAAGAAGACAAAAAAGCTATATTCTGGTCTTTTACCCGAAAAGATTATCGAAAAACTAATTGGTGGTCTAAGACAGCAAGTGCCAATATCAGCAGTAAATTGACGATAAGAACTGCAAATACAGTCCGCAAGATAGTTGGAATGTAGAAGTCCTGATTTTGTGTTGGCAAAAACTGAACTAAAAGTGAGATAGAATAATGACTACGAATTTTGGCTTTTCTTATATAGGTTTCATATTTTTATTGATGTTAATGATACCCAATATGATATGGAGCAAAAATAAGCCTAAAAATTATGATAAGTATGTAAAGAATGAAATAAGGTACTGCTGTTTCTTGAAAAAGTGGGAAAAATTTCAGTAACCTGCCTGTCATTGATATTTACGGATTTTAACCTGAACGAAATATCCGGTTGGACTATTATACTTTTGATTGCTTTTGGTCTGATGGTTTTATATGAAATATATTGGATTAGATATTTTAGAAGCAATAAGACAATGAAGGATATGTATAGCAGCTTATTGGGAGTTCCGGTTGCGGGTGCAACATTACCCGTAATTGCGTTCTGCTTGTTAAGTGTATACGGTAAAAATCCGTTTTTATTCGTTGCAGCAATTCTATTGGGAATTGGGCATATTGGAATACACTTAAATCATAAAAAAGAAGCTGCATAAATTAAAATTGGGACGGAGAATAACTTATGGCATCAAGTAAAAAGCATTTGCAATTTATCTTAGAACAGTTGTCTGATTTAGATGAGATTACCTATCGTCCGATGATGGGAGAATATATTATTTATTATCGTGGCAAAATTGTAGGTGGTATTTATGACGACAGACTGCTTGTAAAGCCGATAAAATCGGCAATTTCATACATGCCGACAGCTACTTATGAATTGCCGTATGACGGAGCAAAGGAAATGTTGTTAATAGAAGATGTAGATAATAAGGAGTTTTTAACAGGTCTATTTGATGCAATGTATGATGAATTGCCAGCACCTAAACCTAAAAAGAAGAAATAGCAAAACTTAGGTTTGTTTAGCTGAGCATACTAGAGCGTGTTCAATTTTATTTTGGGTCTATAGGTTATAGTTGATATGTATGGCAGTATCCTACATAATGCCTTCTGTTTTGAAATAAATTGCAAGAGTTGTTTTAACGTGATGCAACTTAGGAGTATTAAAAGAAATGGTTGCAGAATGGAAAATGGATTATATATTTCAAAATATAGATTTCTTAGTATCCCTCATGTCCTTTTTTGAATTTCCTATACATTTCTTTCCTCCTGGCCTTCCAGGCAAAAACCACATAGTATTGACATCTGCACTTTGAATGTGCGCTACTTTTTATTTCATTATTTCCTTTCATTTGAAAACCTTCTATATTTCAGCAACGCGGTCACCAAACATCACTATGATATACAAAATTCTTCTTATTTTTTAACCTGCCTTTTTACTGTCTGTTCCGCTCTCACTTCTTCCGGTAAAATCGAGAGTTTATCTCCATGTCTAAAGACATCAGCATAAATAACTCCGTCCAAATGGATGGAGTTATTTTAATGCAGCGAACTTTTATCCACTCTTGCGAAAGGTTTCAAAAACACAGTTGAAAATCAAATCAAATTATGATAAACTTATGTTATTACTGATTGCAACACGATATTTTACTTTGAAACGAGGTAATGAATATGAACGCCTGGCATGATATTTCAGAAAGCCGTATTTCCCCAACCGATTTTATTGCCGTCATTGAAATTCCCAGCGGCAGCAACAAAAAATACGAGCTTGACAAAGAATCGGGACTCATTATCCTGGACCGAATTCTTTATACATCGACCCACTACCCCGCAAACTACGGATTTATTCCGCGCACCTATGGCGACGACGGCGACCCGCTGGATGTTTTGGTTCTTTGTTCCGAGCCACTGGAACCATTAACGTTAGTGCGCTGTTATCCTATTGGAATGATCCGAATGAAAGACGGCGGTAAAAACGACGAAAAAATTATTGCGATTCCATATAACGAACCAACTTATAAAGAATACTGCGATATCAAACAGCTTCCTAAACACATATTCGATGAAATGAGCCATTTTTTCTCCGTCTATAAGGCATTGGAACATAAAGAAACCGTTGTGGACGAAGCACAAGGCGCAGAAGAAGCAATTGGGGTCGTTGACAACTGTATCAAGCGGTACCGTGAATTTTTTCCAACAAAGTGATAAACGGATTGAAAAGCCATTTTTTTCGCTTTTCAATCAAAAAAGCTGCACCAACTTTAAAAAATAGCATAGGATGAATTGAGGCGTATGCTTTTGAAAGACAATATCTTTTTAGGAGGATGACTATGGCAGAGAAACTTTTTGAATCGTCCTGTAATCCGACAGGTCCTTTTAAGGAAGCAGTTTGTGTAGATGCAGCGCGCATTTACGATTCATGCGGTGAACAAGACGTAGCACCCTCTCCATTGCCCATCCACCAACCTTCTTTTAATAGGATTTTGACGACAAATTGTTCTGAGCCCCACCCTCTTCTTTTGTCGTAGGTTCCCTCTTGAATTAGCGCCTTCAAAATTTGATTTTTTACCGAAGCGGAGGCGTTCTGATAATATGTAAAAAGCGTTTGACCGCCTCTATCTTCCGAGACATCGGCGCGACCATTTTTTTGTTGGATTTCCAGGCTGGAGGTTTCCAGTCTGGAAATTTTTTGATCAAGCTCGGTCTTCCGCTGTAAAAATACCTCAGGAGAATAGATTCCGCTTTCCAATAACTCATATAATGTTTGCTGCCGGTCAACCAGTTTTTTTCGGCGAACATCAATTTCTTTCAATAAGGAAGGAGCATCCCTCTCCCCTCCCGATTGCCTAAGCCGCTCCATTAAAACACTCTCCATTTCAGTTCGCAGTAACCGTAATACTCCCGCCTCTACACGGTCAAGTCTTGTTGAGGAAACACACCCCCTGGTTGGACAAAGCAACGTTGCACCTCTACCGTTGGATAGCGGTTTTCTTTGCATTAATGCTCCGCACCGATCACAGCGCAAAATACCGGCAAGCGGATTTTGGGTCGAACCATCGTAACTGGAAGGGTGGTACTTGCCGGCAAAAATCTCCTGGGCTTTGAAAAACAACTCTTCTTCAATAATAGGCGGATGCAAACCCTGCACAATTGTCCACTCTTCCGGCGGTCGGTCTATTCTCTTTTTCCGCCCCTGTGAGATTCCGCCCGCATCAACCGTTTGTTTTCGGTTCCAAACAATTTTTCCAATAAAAGCAGGATTCTTCAATAAATGCCGCACCGAGGTACGACAAAATGTTTCTGCGCGATGTGGTTTTACCCCTAATTGGTTCAATGCGTCGGCAATATATTGACACCCTTTCCCCTGATTGACGTACAGCTCAAACATCAGTCGGACATATTTTGCCTCCTCCTCATTGATCTTTAAAGTGGGACGTTTCCCTTTCTGATCTGATAAATAGCCAAAAGGTGGGACAGCCAAAAAACCGCCTTCTTGTACAGTGCGCTCTACCCCGCGCCGCATCCTTCTTTTGATCATTTTTAGTTCCCGTCTGGCCATAAAAGTCTCAAACTCAGTGTATTCCTCATCCACTTCGTTGGCAAGATCATAGATTTTCCTAAGGGTAATAATCCGTGTGTTAGAACGCTTCAAGGTTTCCAAAATAACTCCCTGTTCGGACATGGCGCCCCTTCCAAGCCGGTCGATATCAATACATAGTACCCCTTCATAACGCCCTTTCTCCACTTCGGCAAGCAGCTCCAGCATTTTTGGACGCTCATACAACGTTTCTCCGCTGACTACCTCCTCGTAAATATCCGATTCTTCTACTGTCAAATTATGCTGCTGCGCATATTCCAGCAACATCTCCCGATGTCGCTTGAGCGTTTGTTCCACCGGATCGTGAAATTCCTCCGCACGCGATTTCCTCAGATAAATAGCGACATGCATCTCTTCTCCCTCCTAATGTTGTATCGATAAATTCGTTATAAAATATGGACTGCGGCCGCAATTTATGCCGCAGTCCATAGGTTAATCTCTGCATAGGACAATCCGTTAATGCCATATCTTTTCCATCAGGAGGGATTGTTATGAATACAAAACAAACATCGCCGCTCAAACAGCCGGAGACTTTGCAAATCTACCGAAAAATCGACTCTCTTTCTAACAACGGACCGTTGCTGATCGCCTATCGAAAGAAAACAGTCGACCCAAAGGAAAAAACGCCTTCGGAAAAACCAGACCAATTAATGGCACTTTTTAAGAATCTGCTATCTACTTGATTGAATCCGCGCTATGGCGATTCTGTTTGAGCCCCTCCTTTTCGGTGGAAGGCTGTGGTATCGAATGAAGCTCGGCATAGGACTCAGCCTCAGTTTGGTTTACCGGCGGCGTGGGAATCAGACCTGTACAATCTGTTGCAGAAACAATATTTTCAGCGTCATCGTAAGGGTAATTCGATGTGTTCTCGTCCATCGGAATGAATTCTTTTTCTTTACTATTCATTGTGATACATCCTTTCTTTGCTGCTGTTACTAGAGTTCCCCAACAGGACACGTACATACATATGGAGAAGGTGCGTCTTCTTGTGATAAGGACTGTCTGGAAAACTTACGGGTATTTTTTACAGATTGCAGCCAACCAATCATTGACAGCGCTTATTCGGTCAAACCTACATCCATTGACGTTTTAAATGTCTTTATGAACGTTGAACCGGTTCCGTTCCACAAGGGCTTTTATTCCGTCGATATGACTTACTTCTTTCAAGTAAAGATGAATGCATATACCTCACCCTTATCCGCACCGTCCCAAGTGTGTGTGCTTGCTACTTTCTGCAAAAAGGTAGTGCTCTTTGGCAGCGAAGGCAGCGTCAAGGTATTTACCAACGATCAAAATCAAGAGGAAGAGATTATAGGTCCAAAATATCTGCCCAAGGTTGTCGTCCAGGTAGCTGAGCCGATGATCCTGTCCAGCTGTATCCGCGAATGTCCAGAGATCTCAATGGAGGGCTGTTGCACCGTTCCATCTAACATTCTAAAATGCTTTAACGGCAGCTTTGAATGTGTTTTGCCGCAGCGAATTGTAGAGATTAGTCTTGGATTATTTTCCATTGTGCAGATGGAGCGTCAGGTACAAATGATGGTTCCCATCTATGATTTTTGTATCCCTGACAAAGAGTGCCCCACTACTTCCGACAACCCTTGCGACGTCTTTAAGAAAATCAAATTTCCAATTGACGAATTCTTCCCCCCTCGCATCGGTGAATGTAGCGACTCGGATTGTGGATGCTCAAGTGCCGAATAAGCTATTATCTAAAATACCGTACCCATTCGTTTGGGTACGGTATTTTTTAATCCTTTTTTGTACGATCGTTTCTAGGCATTTCGTCCCCTAAAAATATGCGCTCAAAGATCAATGGGAACAGTCTTTGCCAAACCTTTCCGCCACATCGAAAATTGCGTCAGCCTATTCTAAAAACATTCTGAGCGTCCCCAAAATCTTTTTTTCTCTCCTGGAAACCTGTACCTGCGTCATCCCAAGCTTTTTTGCCGTCTCCGTCTGCGTCAAGTACCGAAAATATCGAAGTCGAATCAGTTGCTGATCCAAAGGCTCCAGTTTCTCAATCGCCTCCTGTAAACAAATGCGGTCGGTCCATTCATCGTCCATTGCGTCCACCGGCACATCAATTTGCGCTCCCCCCTCTTCCGCCTCCTCCGTTAAAGAGACAGCGGGAATTCCGGCGCCGATCGCCTGCGCAATCTGCTCTGGCGATGTCTGAAGGCTTTGAGCCAGAAAACAAACGGTGGGTTCTTTTCCGTGTTCCGAAAAATACGCCTCCCGTTTTTTAGCAACCTTTAAGGACAATTCTTTCAAACTGCGACTGACTTTCACCGTTCCGCCGTCCCGGAACAACCGTCGAATTTCACCCAAAATGACGGGAACCGCATAGGTTGAGAACTGTACGCCCCTATGCGGGTCAAACCCATCTACCGCTTTCACCAGTCCCATACACCCGGCAGAAAACAAGTCGTCGTATTCTATCCCACGTCCGCCAAACCGGTGTGCACAAGCGTGAACAAGTCCCATGTTTTCCTGAATAAAGGCGTCCCGGCGACTGGCTTCTCTAATCATTCCCGCCTCTGGAATGAAGCGTCTTTTGTAAAATGACAGTCGTTCCCTTTCCAAAACGCGATGTGACACGAACGCGATCCATAAAGGACTGCATAACGGCAAATCCAAGACCAGCACGCTCCCCGGTATCGCAGGTGGTATACATCGGCTGCATCGCCTGTTCAACATCAGGAATTCCGCATCCCTTGTCGCGAATCCGTATGTAAGCACGGTTCCCGTCTAAAATTTTGGCATGCAAAAAGATAACGCCTATCTCATCACGATAAGCATGAACAATACAATTGGTCACCGCTTCCGAAACCGCTGTTTTAATGTCCGTCAATTCGTCTACTGTGGGATCGAGCTGCGCAAAAAAAGCGGCAATTGTCATCCGTGCAAACCCTTCGTTGGCCGAACGGCTGGGAAGTTGCATTTTCATCTCGTTTTCAACCATGATTTTTACCTCCGTTCTTTGTCGTCTTCCCTTTTTCAATCACGGCAAGCCGATCGAGTCCCGCCAGCCGCATTACGCGATTGATGTGCGGAGATGGATTGCTAACCTGCAAATCCCCTCCGATTTCCTTCATTAATTTGTATCGGCCCATCACCAAGCCGATTCCGCTGGAATCCATAAAATGCACATCCGTAAAATCCAAAATCAAAAGGGAAGGATGAGAGCCTTCTACACGCGCGTCAATCGTCTCACGCATTCCCGATGCGGAATGATGGTCAATTTCTCCTGACAGATAAGCTATCAGCCGGTTTCCATCGAACTCTGTTTTCACGTCCATTCCTTTCACCTCATTTTAAAAATAAAAAATGCCCTATCCATAAGGATAAAGCATTGATAGCAAACATTTTGTCAAATATTGGACAAGCAGATGATTTTTTATGCCTGTTCTAACGATTGCAAATTTTTCATCAGTTTTTGCAGCCGTTGTTTCGCACGGTCAAGCTTCTCCCGCTGCGATTCCACGACTGCCGGCGGTGCC
Organism: uncultured Oscillospiraceae bacterium; assembly: GCA_934408835.1. Taxonomy (GTDB): domain Bacteria; phylum Bacillota; class Clostridia; order Oscillospirales; family Ruminococcaceae; genus CAKRVU01. The sequence continues at coordinate 7,290 of CAKRVU010000019.1, forward strand.
TTTTCCACAAACTGAGCGTTGGAAAGTTTTGACTCATAAGATGCAATTTCCTTCTCGCAGGCTGTCCGCTCCCGCAGCAATCGCGCGCGTTCTTTTTCATAGTCAATCAAATCGGCAAGCGGAAGAAAAATACGAGCGGAATCGGTAGCCAGCTGCACCGTGTTTTCTGGAACATCCGAATCGGCAGAAAGAATCACAACCTCCTCTGCGGAAGCGAGACGCACAAAAAACGAAGCGGACTGCTCAAAAATGTCCGGAATCTCCGATTGAATGATCACCTTCGCCTTTCGGCTAGGAGGCGCTTGCATTTGCGAACGGACATTTCGAATCTCACGGATAGCGTCCACAATTTTTTCAAAGTGAGCCGCGTCCTGTTCAAACACCAATTCGTTACAAAAGACCGGCCAATCGGAAACCATGATACTTTCCTGCGTTCGTGGCAGAGCCTGATAAATCTCCTCGGTGATAAACGGCATAAACGGATGTAGAAGCTTTAATGCCGTCGTCATCACAGAAACAAGCGTCCTTTGCGCATTGACAGAGCTTTCGCCGCCCTTTTGAAAACGAGCCTTGCAGAGTTCAATATACCAATCGCAAAATAGATTCCAGATAAAATCATAAATCTTTTGCGCCGCCACTGAAATTTCAAAGGATTCGAGGTTGCGCGTCATCTCATCCACCAGCTGCTGTAGTCTGGTAAGAATCCACCGATCCTCCATTTCCAAAAAGGTGGGTGGAGCAAGGAGGTCAGCGTCCTCTTGCAAGTTCATTAGGATAAAGCGTGCGGCATTCCAAAGCTTATTGGCAAAGTTTCGCGCAGCCTTCACCTTCTCTTCGCTGTACCGCATATCGTTTCCCGCATTGGTACCGCTTGCCAGCATAAACCGAAGTGCGTCCGCGCCATAAAGGTGCACAACCTCCAGCGGGTCGATTCCGTTTCCAAGCGATTTGGACATCTTCCGCCCCTGCTCATCACGCACCAGTCCATGAATCAACACCTTCCTAAACGGCGTGACGCCCGTGTTATAAAGTCCTGCTGTTATCATACGGGAAACCCAAAAGGTAATGATATCATAACCAGTCACCAGAGTAGCAGTCGGGTAAAAATAAGTAAGGTCCTCCGTCTGTTCCGGCCAGCCCAAGGTCGAAAAAGGCCACAACGCCGAACTGAACCATGTATCTAAGGTATCCTCATCCTGCAACAGGTCAGAAGCGCCGCATTTAGGACAACAGGCTGGAAGCTCTTTGGCCGCAATCATCTCGCCGCAATTCTGGCAATAGTAAACGGGAATCCGATGTCCCCACCAAAGCTGACGGGAGATACACCAATCCCGGATGTGTTCCATCCAGTGAAAATAAAGTTTTTCAAAGCGGCTCGGTACAAACACGGTATCCTGATCGCGCACTGCCGCCAAAGCCGCGTCTGCAAGCGGCTTCATTTTCACAAACCATTGGAGAGAGACGCGCGGCTCAATCGTCGTCTTGCAGCGATAACAGGTTCCAACATTGTGAGAATGCGATTCAACCCGAACTAAGAATCCGCCCTTCTCCAAATCCCGCACAATCTCTTCGCGCGCCTGATACCGATCCATCCCGGCGTATTTACCACAGTCCTCGGTCATCCTCGCGTCCTCGGTCAGTACCACTCGGAGAGGTAACTGATGCCGCAGTCCCACCTCAAAGTCATTGGGGTCATGCGCCGGCGTTATTTTAACGACACCGGTTCCAAATTCCATATCTACATAATCGTCCGCCACAATAGGAATAAGACGGTCAGTCAGAGGAAGTCTGAGCTGTTTGCCGACCAATTGCCGATACCGTTCATCTTTGGGATGAACCGCGACAGCTGTATCCCCCAGCAGCGTCTCAGGACGAGTCGTAGCAAGTTCAAGATACCCATCTCCGTCCGCAAATGGATACCGCAAGTGCCAGAAACAGCCGTCCTGCTCCTCGTATTCCACCTCTGCGTCCGATATGGAAGTCATACAATGAGGGCACCAATGGATGATTCGTTCCCCACGGTAAATCAAACCCTGATCATAAAGCCTGATAAAAAATTCCTTTACAGCCTCGCTGCAACCCTCGTCCAACGTAAACCGCTGCCGCGACCAGTCGCAAGAAGCGCCAAGCTTTTTCAGCTGTTCAATAATTCTTCCTCCATATTGTTCCTTCCAGTCCCAAGCGCGCTCCAAAAAAACGTCGCGCCCAATGTCTTCCTTTGAAACTCCATCCTGGCGCATCGCCTCAACGATTTTTGCCTCAGTTGCAATAGACGCATGATCGGTGCCCGGCAGCCAAAGCGCCGCATATCCCTGCATCCGTTTCAAACGAATCAGAATATCCTGGAGCGTCTCGTCCAAGGCATGACCCATATGCAGCTGCCCTGTAATATTCGGCGGCGGGATGACAATAGTATACGGCTTCTTTTCAGGATCTCTCTGAGCCTGAAAATATCCGCTCTCCATCCAAAACCGATAAATTCTGTCCTCGAATTGTTTGGGATTGTATACCTTTTCCAACTGCTTCCCCATTGTTTGATTCCCCTTATTTTTGGATTTTTGCAAGCGCTTTTTCCGATCGCTGCCATCTTTTGTTATAGGATCGTCTTATCAACCGCCAGCCGCCGAACCAATTCTTCATTCGGGTGAACGTAGGCTGTTTGATAGTCGGTAAAAATAACCATACCCGGTTTGGCTCCGTTTGGCTTTTTGACATAACGCACCTGTGTATAATCAACCGGAACCTGCCGGCTTTCCCGACCTTTACTGTGTACAGCGGCAATGATACACGCCTCTTCGATTGTCCGATTCGGGAGATTTTGTCCTTGCGTCACTACAATGACGTGGGAACCATGAATCTTTTGCGTGTGGAGCCACAAGTCGTTTTTTGCCGCCTTTCCAAACGTCAATTTATCGTTCTGCCGGTTATTCCGTCCGCAATAAATACGAAACCCGTCCGAAGAACAAAACTCCAGAAATCCGAGAGAAGGAACCTTTCTCCTGACTCCCTTTTTTTCCCTAAGATAGCCCCCGTCAATCAGTTCTTGGCGGATTGCCGTCATCTCGTTGATTGTGCTTGCACGCTGCGCCAGATCCTGAACGCTTTCAAGATATTGCAGTTCCATCCGTGCCTGTTCCAGCAAATCCCGCAGTTTTTCCTCGGCGTTTGCAGCTTTCTTATAATCATGGTAATAGCGTTGTATATTTTCCATCGGCGTCTTAGATGGGTCAAGCGGTATTACCATTTCCCGCTGCTGTTCATCATAAAAATTGATCACCTTCGCCTGAGTCTGTCCCTTATCAAGGTGCATAAGGTTTGCCTGTAACAAATCCCCGTATACCCGATACTCATCCCGCCTCTTCGATTTGGAAATTTCTGTCTGCCTCACCTGCAAGGTGCGACAAGCTCTCTGGATGAGAGTTTGCAATGTATGAAG
>CAKRVU010000020.1 GCA_934408835.1 uncultured Oscillospiraceae bacterium
GGGTACCCCTTTGGCGCACAAATTTGCTTGCAAAGTGTAGTGTGTTATACCTGCTGGCACGGCTGGCTGGGAAAATGAGCGTTTCGCCGGATGGAAACGCTCGTTTTGACCGCCAGGAAAGCGGGCAGTTTTTGCAAATGGGAATATGCAAAAACTTGGGCGGTTTGGGGCGTGGCAGGAGGTATATGTGGTATTTACTGAATGAGCTCAGATACTTCTCGATCAATATGCCTTTCGTAAGCATCAAAATTGTCTTTGTCATATGGGACTTTACTATCATAGCAGTCCACAAGTTTAAAAGGCACTCCATAATCGCTTACTTTTCGAGCCGTTGGCGAAAGTGCATTATATTCCAATTTTTGAAGTAGCAATCCTAATCCTGCAACATTTTCAATATCAATACCCTTAACTTTTGAAATATGATATCGATACAAAATATCAAAAAGGCCAAGATATTTTACTAAATGATATTTGAAAACATTATAAACAAAGTCTGCTACTATCCGAACCGCTTCATCTTTGGTTTTAGGCGGGTCTTGTCTATTCGTATAAAAACGAACCATCGAAATGAATCCGCCTTCAAGATATGAACTTAATAACACAGTAATAAGAGAATATCGTTGCTGCCGCCCCGTTCGGACAGAAATAAGCCGTTTGAGTTTATCCTCATGTACTATCGGAAAAATTAACTCTATAATTTTTTGAAATCCATCCCAATATAAACTGCGTGCATTACTTTGTGCCAATTTTACAGATACCTGGTTAATTTCATTCGCAAACCACCACGGCATACGCGAAATATACCCGTAAAGTGTTAGTTTATCCTTTGGACCAACAACTCGGAAACAATTAAAAACATCTGCTGGAATCTCAGATGCGATAATTTGAGATTCAATAGTTTCTTTATCACGATGCTCGCTTCCAGACAAATATTTATCTTTTGTTATCTGGTAGTCAACATCTGTTTTAGGTGAATTAACATCATAGTTCTTATGCTCCAACACTTCAGGCTGTCCATTAACAATATTCTCAAAATCATTGTTTAAATCAATGACTCTTCCTGAGTAATGTTGATAAAACCTGCCAGCACGACCGGCTATATTTTTAGCATCAAATTGCCGCAGAGGTTTAATACCTTTTTTATTTGATGTAATAATAATGTTTTTTGCCGACGTGTTCACACCTTCCGTAATGGTTGTTGTCGAGAAAAGACATAATAACGCTCCGTTGTTAAATAGGTTTATAATTTCTTTCTGAATATACTTCGGAATAAGGCTATGATGAATACCTATCCTTCCTCTCAATGCTTTTAATACAATCCAGTCATCACCAAATGTATGTTGCAAATGATTTAAAAAAATCTCATATGTTTCACTTTCTATTACCGAACATTGCTCTTGAAAATATGTAATAAGGGGCTGATCCTGTAATAAATATTTTGCATATGTTTCTGTATCAGTTTTTCGACCACAATAAATAATCGTATTTTCCGCTGGGGTGCTTAACGTTTGAACTATATTAGCAATTTTTTGCCCCTTGCTTACAGAACCGATTTCTATGGGAATTTTATCAATATAATATTGATGTTTCCCCTTGATAGTCTTATACTCTTTTGAAACAATTTCAAATTGATTATACCGCAAAAAAGAAAATCCGTTGTCTTTTGCAAAATCATTAAAAGATTTCTTTTGCTGCGCATCTGCTTGAGGAAGCGCCATATATGGACCAGCCAATAGCATATCATCCGTCAATTTGCAAATAAACTCTAACGCCAAACGATATGCCGTATCTCGTTCGTTCTCTCCAGATGTCTCTTGGTCAATAATGAAGCTATTATCAATTTTATAAACCTCATCAATAAATGCAAAATCAAAATGAAGTTGCCGATGGGAATCCATAAAGGATAAAAAGCGTTCTGGTGTAAAAATGAAAATATTCTTTTCAGACGGGTTAAATTCTTCTTCACTTAATGAATGAATAGAGTAATCTTTAAATTTATCCAATTCATATAATCGTTTGTAATTTTCAGATAACAGGCTAATTGCAGGAAAAATCAAAAGGACATTCCTATACTGCATCTTTTGGATGATTTCATATACCAAGAAAGTTTTCCCAAAAGAAGTAGGTGCAGTTAAAACATAACGATTTTTTTGCTCCATTTTAAAACTGTCAATGACATTCTTTTGATATCTATGTAATTTGCTATCACCCCTAATAAGGCTGGCATCATGAAATAACGCGCTTAAAGTAAGCGTCTTAATGTTTTCATCAGATATACGGCGTTCTGTAAATTTACTTTTAAACAAATCAAAATATTGTGGAATTCCTGCCTCGTTTGCCAAAAAGATAAGAAAGTTCATATCCGATTCAGAGATAGTCTCATTTTTAATAAAATCAAAAAAGTTACATACTTCTTTTACAAAGGCTGCGGCATCAGAAGTGCGCTTATACAAATAATACGCTTTTATTATATTAGCGGTTCTTGTGTGTCTATCCATTTTATTACGCTCTCCTTTATTTGCTTAACCTCTGATAATGGCAAAAATATAAAAAACAGCCGATAATCAAAGGAAGCTGGTATTGTAATACTGAGTCGAGTATATTCCGCGGCAATATGCTCAATACATTTCTTTATGCTTTGATGATACTCATCTGAAGTATTTTTTTGGTATGCAATGAGTATAGGATATATTAGACGTATGCCGCGCTTCTGCACTTCTTGAGCCAAATTTACATCGGGGTTTTCTTCCCAAGCATTTAATAGCGCATCAAGTTCCGGAGTGTGAGTTGAGATATGGTTTCGCTCATTTATAATTGCAAGCAGATTGCGATTTAAATATCCCTCCGAAATGGATGTGCTCAATTTCTCTAACACAGGGGTTATTGCACTTTTATATTGTAAGTAAAATTTTGCCTCTCCAAACCATAAATCAATACATCCATCCCTTTCCATCAGATGAAATGCATCAAACCCTTTTGCTTCACTGTTTTCAATAGGAGAATAAAAGTATCCTCGCGCAGCCAGAACACTTGTTCTCAAAAATACCCTCAAAATTAAATCTAAGAGGACTTCGCCATAAAAACCGTATTTTAACTTTGTTTCGTCAGATGCTTCTGAAGTATAACGAATACGGCTAAGAATAGCTTTTCGCTGTTCGCGTTCCAACGCAGTATAATCAATTTCATATTCATTAACTGCAAACTCAACTATCCCGTTATAGATGATTTTGGCAACTTCTTGGGGATTGGTGTTATTAAAGCAAAAATCATTTAGGGAAGAAAGGCATGATTTATCTAACCCACTTTCTCGGTGTGGCAACTTACATTCAATACAAATTGCATTATGTACTGCATCTTTCAATGCTTCTCTCATGCCTAATCCCCCTTATTTGTTATTAGTTCCCCGAATTAAATTCCACAAGTTTTTCCCAATCAATACTTCCGTCTTCAAGGCAAAATTCCTGTGTAAATTCCTTCACCAACCTGTTTGCTGCCTTTTGATAGGAAGCGTCGAAATCCTCCACATATTTTTCGGGTAGTTTATCCATGAAACGGATTAGTTTTATGTAAAACTCCTCATCCCCGGTCAGTTCTGTCCAGAAATCCTTTCCTGCCAGTTCCATATAAAATTTAGGCAAGCCTCGGTTTGACATTTTCTTTTTTCCATAGCCATATCCTACAATCGGTACAAACCGTTTCTTCGCCTGCTGTGCCAGTTTGCTCGCTGCCATAAAGTTCTGTTCCTGTTTCTTACGGCTATCCGCATTGAAAACGCTGGTTCCCGATTTCACAGCAATGGCGTAAATAGTATTATCCCGTTCCACCATAATATCCACACCCTCTGCCAGGGCTTTCTGCCCCTGTGCTGCGGCAGTTGCAATCGGCTCAAAGAATACATTGCCAAAAATGGTTTCTTCCGATGATGATATAAATGCAGCAAGGATAGCTTCTACAATCTGTGCGGCGCCGTTCATAGCTTTTGCACGGAATAGGTACGGGTTTTTGCGTTTCATTACCTTTTTGATATTTAGGCTGTCCACTTTTTTAATCAAGTTGGTGTAAAAATTATCCAGAGCAGTAGCAATGGCCTCCACAACCGTATTTTCATTATAAGTTTCATTTATGGGCATAACAGCTTCCTCCTATTTCAATCGCTTGTTTTAATTTCTGATGGATGTCTGTCCCTCTGAACCGCTTTGTATGGATTGCGGCCGTTTGATCTGCAACAGAAAGTATTGCTTTTCCCAAGGCTTGGGCAAGACCCACAGGCACGGCGTTTCCGATTTGCCTGTACTTGGCTGCATTTGTTCCCATAAATACCCAATCATCCGGGAACTGTTGGATTCGGGCATATTCGCGGATGCTAAGGGGGCGATCCTGCGTTGGGTGGCACATCATGGTAGCTTTCTGTACGGGCGAAGTGACCAATGTAGGAGCCGGCTGACTATAAGATAATCGCCGGTAAAACCCTACCTTCCCGCCACCGGATTCATACGCACCACCCATAGCTACCTTTTTTACCTCAATCGGGAGGTCGCGCCAATTCCCGCCTTCCGGGACAAGGCGCAAAAACGCAAGCCGTTCTTTACTGAAAGCCGCACATTCGCCGCTGTCATGTTCTAAATCTTTAATTGTATCTTTTAACGTCTGCCAGCGGTATGAGGGGTCTTGGTGCATTTGGAAATGTGTAGGAAAAGGCAGGAAAATATCCTCATTGTCCCGGCTCCCAATCAAAACAAAACGTTCACGGAATTGAGGGACGCCATAATTCACAGCATCCAATATCCCATACACGGTCTTATAACCCAGCTTATTAAATTCAGACAGGATAACATCCAGCACCGTCCCCAAACGCTGTTCAGGGTCATTTTTATCACGTTCTGCAAGAGGGATATGCTTCAACGGTGCAGACATAATCCCTTTTACGTTTTCCATGACAAAAAACCGGGGGCGGATATAGTCAATCATACGGATAAAATCCATAAACAAACTACCGCGGGGGTCATTGATTCCAAGGCGTTTCCCAGCTGTAGAGAATGGCTGGCAAGGCGGTCCGCCGCAAATCAAAAACGGATCCCCCCGTACCATACCTGTTTGTTCAAGCAAATCCGTAGCGTTAATTTGGTGGATATCCCCACCTAAAACTTTATGTCCATTTGCTTGCATAGTAGCAACACAGGCAGGGTCAAAGTCCTGTCCAATTACAATGTTTAATCCGGCTTTTGCAAGGCCAATATCCAACCCCATAGCACCGGAAAACAACGATATGACATCCCTGTTCTGTGCGTTATCTTTAAAATGTAATAAATCCATCATGTCCTCCTATTAAACCCTTTCGCCGTCCGGAAGAACGAAATGGCGTTCAAACGAACATCCAAGCGTTTCAGCCAGATATTCTAAATCAAGGATTGTAAAGCTTTCCCGTTTCATTTTTGCATTGAAATTCTGAGGCGTAGTCCCAAGCCGCCGTGCCAATTCAGCAACGCTGATATTAGAGCGCACACACAATACTTTAATCTGTTCTGATATTGTCATAAGGGTACTCCTTGTAAATAATCAAAATCCTAATTGAAGATATAAAATAATTATTTTATATCTTCAACATAGTCCCTATTTTCTTCTATTATATCATTAAATCGCAGCATTTGCAACTCAAAAATCAAATCTTCCACAGCTTCTACACAATCTTCTGTATGTTTTTGTATATCATGCCCTCAAAAATGCATAGGAACCCATTCCATAGCAAGCAACTTAAAATCGTTTTCCCGATCCCGTTCCATATTGCGCTCGATTTTTTTAATCCAATAATCCCGGCTCTGTCCCAATTTCTGCTTTTTGATTTCCCAGTTGTAACCATGGAAAAACTCACTAAATTTTATGCTTTGTAATCGCAATATCCGGGCTTCCCGGCAGTTTTTTATAGTTTTTGCGGTAACGGATTCCTTTGTGCCAAAGGGCTTTTCGTAAAAGCACCTCAATACTTGTGTCTTTCCCCTTAATATGGCTCATCGCCCGGCTCCGTTGCTCTGTGGTCATTACATCACTCATTGCTTGTCCTCATTTCCTGCTTGTTCCATCATTTTCTTTGCCAACTGCCGGAATTGTTCACTCATTTCCTCATCCAAAGGCATAACCTTTCTAATCTGTTCGGCAACTAACGCTGTTACATCGGCTATTGTGTGAAGCTCTTGCCTTTGTTCTGCTACTACACTTTTTATACTTTGAAGCATATCGGCAGTAACAGCTTCTCCTGGCTGCTCGCCGCTATCCATATCGTTCTTAATATCCCGTAGGATAGCAAGGAATATGCTCTTGATTTTTTCAGTCTCTGCTTCGTGTTCTCCCAACTTTTGAGCATTTAGGAATTGCAAGTCCTGCTTTGCTTCCGCCCGGTATTCCGGGTGGTCTTTCATCAAGTCGGATAGTGAAGCTGTTGCCATTTCAATCAGTTGATTCCGTGCCATAATCCCTTTTGCCGCTGTATCTTGAAAGTAAATCTGTATCAAGTTTATTAGCCTTGGAAAACTCTTATGCTCCAACAGGCGGTTTAGTATTTTTACATCTACCGCACCTGTTACAAGCCCTTTGACCGCACCTTCGGATAAGCCCAATTCAGATATATCATAACTCTTGCGGACGCTGATATTTGATAAGCCTAATATGTAATCGGTGGATACCTTGAACACATTGGCAACGCCCATAAGAATATCGCTGCTGATTGTTTTTGTTTCACCGTTGACGATACGGCTTAATTGGGAAGCAGAAACGCCAATCCGTTTTGCCAGTTCCTTTTGTGTAATATGATAGTCGTTGCATAAATCGAAAATCCTCTCTCCGGGTGTTCCGGGCAAAGCCATAAACGCCACCTCCTTTGGATGACTATAGTATATCATAAAAATTGCAAAAATGCAATTTCAAAAGTCTATACCTTCCGAAAATGCAATTCCCGCAAAAATCCGGAATTTGAAATATTTTCTGTTAAACTGATAGCAGTTCATCGATGGACAATGAAATTAAGACATGGAGGTAATAATGAAAAACAATTTATATAAAAACTTGCCGCCGCTGGAGCGCAAGCCGAACGGTTCCTTGTACCGCATGACGCCGGCACAACGGAAACAAGCAAATAGTTTCATCCGCCGGGAGTGCTGCAACTATGATGATGGCGACTGTCTTGTATTAGATGATGGCTGCCCGCAAATACATTCTTTTTCAATTTGTTGTAAGTGGTTTCGGTGGGCGGTACTGCCGTTGTCCGCAACATTGGAAGCAGAAATTTTCCGGGACAGAAATATAAAACATTGCACGGTATGTGGCGGTATATTCGTAGCAAAATCCAACCGGGCAAAATATTGCCCGAATTGCGCCGTCAAAATTCACAGGCGGCAGAAAACAGAAAGCGAACGGAAACGGAGGGGAGGCGTGGACAATTAGGGGTTAAAAAAGCCTGTATCTGTGGGGAATTGAAGATACAAAACAACGGCAAGCAGTATCTTTTATCATTCCCCCTGAAAACAGGGCTTCTAATTGTCCGCAAAATACTATGACAAAATTTATTTATATCCATAGGCAGGAAAAAGTACAGAGTTTCACGAAACTCCCCAATTGCCTGTTTGAAACTCCAACCTATCAGCCGCTATCCAACGAGGCTAAGATACTTTATGCTTTTATCCTGCGCCGGGCAGAACTATCCCGCAAAAATAAATGGGCAGACGAATACGGACGCATTTATCTGTACTATCCGATTTGCGAGGTAGTGGGACTGCTCCATTGCGGGAGGCAAAAAGCAATCAACATTTTACGGGAATTGCAATATGCAGAGCTGATAGATATTAAGAAACAGGGCTGTGGAAAACCCAATCGGATTTACCCAAAATCCTATGAAACAGTTCTAAACGCCGATTTCAAGAAATCCGGCTACAGTACACCGGAGGGCTGAAAACCGCACCCGACAAGTATGATAATCAAACCTCTTGAAGTACAGAAACCGGACGGTATATAGAAATACAAAGATAAAAATATTTATTTAGATCAATCATATCTTATCCTATCAGAGATATTTTCGGATGGGATTAGATAGGAAAGGAGTTTTATGGCACAATATGCAATTTTAAGATTTGAGAAACACAAGGGCAACCCGGCAAGACCACTGGAAGCCCATCACGAACGGCAGAAAGAACAATATGCCAGCAATCCCGATATTGACATCAGCCGGAGTAAGTACAACTTCCATATCGTCAAGCCGGAGGGCAGATACTACCATTTCATTCAGCGCCGCATTGAACAGGCGGGGTGCAGGACGAGGAAAGACAGTACCCGGTTTGTGGACACGCTAGTAACGGCAAGCCCGGAGTTTTTCATGGGGAAATCCCCAAAGGAGTTACAGGCATTTTTCCAAAGGGCGGCTGACTTCCTTATCCTACGGGTGGGCCAGGAAAATATCGTATCGGCGGTGGTACACATGGACGAGAAAACGCCCCACTTGCACCTGACTTTTGTTCCGCTGACAAGGGACAACCGCCTGTGCGCCAAAGAAATCATAGGCAACCGGGCGAATTTGACAAAGTGGCAGGACGATTTTCACGACTACATGGCAGAGAAATATCCTGACTTGGAGCGCGGGGCAAGCGCGAGCAAGGCAGGCAGGAAGCATATCCCCACCCGGCTTTTCAAACAGGCTGTTTCTCTATCCAAACAAGCGAAGGCGATTGAAGCCGTGCTGGACGGTATCAATCCTATAAATGCCGGAAATAAGAAAGAGGAAGCCCTCTCCATGCTAAAAAAGTGGTTCCCGCAAATGGAGAATTTCTCCAGGCAGTTAAAGAAATACAAGGTTACAATCCATGACCTGTTGGAAGAAAATCAAAAGCTGGAAGCACGAGCAAAGATAAGCGAAAGCGGAAAAATGAAAGATAAAATGGAACGGGCAAAGCTGGAAAGCGAACTGCACAATATACAAAATCTGATTGATCGTATTCCACCGGATGTACTGCCAGAGCTAAGGCAGCAACACTTCTACGCTAAGGAGCATGAACGCCGATAAAATTTATATGGTACTATTTTCAGCCTTTGTCTCATAGATATAGACAAAGGGCAAACAGCAAGGACGGAGGTGGGAATGCTGCTGTGGAAAAGCGCAAACTAAATTATCGGTTCCATAATCCAAACCCGGTGGCAGCGACCGCCGAATACATACTCAAAATCATGCTGGAGGCAAATACGGATAAGGTGCAAGCGGCAATCCAAAATGTCGCCAATCAAACAGATAACATCAAAAACAAATCAAGCGAGGGGCGCTTTGCGTAAGCAAGGTGTCTCTTTTCTATTGCATTTTTAACAACACTATGTTATAATAAAGATGTAACAGAATGATTTTGTTTTAACAGAGAGGTTTTTACAATGAACATTGCCGCATATTGCCGTGTTTCCACGGATAAAGCCGACCAGCTTAACAGTCTAGAAGCACAAAAAGAATTTTTTTCTGAATATACCAGCCGTACCGGTGATAACCTGGTACGTCTGTATGCTGACGAGGGGATTTCCGGCACAAAAATCAAAAACCGCAAGGAATTTTTGCGGATGATGGCAGATGCAGAACACGGTCTGTTCGATATGGTTGTGGTAAAAGACATTTCCCGTTTTGCCAGGAATACGGTTGACCTGCTGCAGAATGTCCGCAAACTAAAATCTTTGGGGATCGAAACACAATTTTTGACTGCAAATATGACCAGCATGGGCAACAGTGAATTTGTGCTGACCATTTTTGGCGCGCTGGCGCAGGAGGAAAGTGCCAATACTTCCAAGCGTGTAAAGTTCGGCAAAAAAATAAATGCCGAAAAAGGGCGTGTACCCAATATTGTCTATGGCTATGACAAAACAATCGGCGATTATTTCAACCTTGCCATCAATCAGGAAGAAGCGGCGATTGTGCGGCAGATTTACCAGTGGTATATCAAGGATGGGTACGGCGCGGCGAAAATTTCCAACTTCTTAAATGAACGCGGATTGCGTACTAAGCGAAATTGTAGGTGGAGCCAAAACGGCGTTTGCCGCATCCTTACAAATGAACTTTACACCGGAAAAATCATCAATGGCAAACAGGAGGTAACTGACTTCTTGACTGGGCAGCGGTCTGCAAAAGACGAAACAGAATGGATGGTAACAGAACGCTCGGATTTGCGGATTATTGAGCCGGAAACCTTTGAACAGGCACAGCAGATTATGCAGTCCCGCGGCAAAGCTTTTAAGGTGAACAAGGAACGCCAGAGTAACAAATACCTGTTCTCTACCCTTATCAAGTGCAAAGAGTGCGGGTGGTCATTCCGGCGCACTGTCCGCACCTATAAAAATACCTATATCCGCTGGGTATGTTCCGGCCACAACGGACGAGGGGCGGATAGCTGCCCTAATGCTGTGGCAGTGGATGAGGAAGAATTGATTGCGGTATTGCAAGAATATTTTTCGGAACTTTTGAAAGGGAAGAAAAATGTAATCCGTTCTGTTGTAAATGAATTTCAGCGTGTCTATAAAGCAAAAGACGAAAATTTGAACTATGAAAAAGAATTGACCACCCGGCTTGCGAAGCTGCAAAA
>CAKRVU010000021.1 GCA_934408835.1 uncultured Oscillospiraceae bacterium
GGATAGAGCGACCGCCTCCTAAGCGGTAGGTCGGAGGTTCGAATCCTCTCAGCGACGCCAAAGGGTTTGCCGAAAGCTTTGATTGTTCAAGGCTTTTGGCATTTTTATTTTGGTTTACGAAACCGGCATTTGAAGCTTCAGTATTATTGACAAAAAGAGCTGCTTATGCTATAGTATGATTCAATCAAAGTCCTTTCATTGATTGGAGGACGTCTTTTGAGATAGAAAAGAATCGGCGATTCTATTTCTGTTCCCGGCTGCTGTTTGCGGTCGGGCAATATTTTATAGACGCTGGTGTGCGGCATGTATGGTGGCTTTCCCGCCTCATCGTTTGAAAAGCGCGGGAAAGAGGTGAGGTCGTCGGGGCAGAGAGCTGAAAAAATACCGCTTAGCCGTGATGATTGGGAAACGTTTGGCATATGGTTGACATGGGGCATTTTCAGGAGAAAGGCTGCCTTGGTGAAAGTTATGACAAGAGCAGGCGAGTCTTTGGATGCCGGAAACTTTTGAACCGGACTTCGGATTGCGCCGCGGTTTTGGGTCGGCTAGACGTTGAAATCTGCATATAAAATAATTTAAAATGTAAAAAGAGGTTATGTTCGATCGCTCACAGATCGTTATCAGCAACAAGGGGAGAGGTATGATATGAAAAATTTGGCGCGAAAATTTGGAACTAGTGTGTTTGACGATGTGATCATGCTTGAGCGGCTTCCGGCAACTACCTATCAAAGCTTGCGGCGTTCGATTGATTTGGGTGTGCCGCTGGAGCCGGAGGTTGCCGGCATTGTAGCTGCTGCCATGAAGGAATGGGCTGTAGAACAGGGGGCGACTCATTTTACCCACTGGTTTCAGCCGATGACAGGGATTACTGCCGGAAAGCACGACAGTTTTTTAACGCCACAGGGGAACGGCACAGTAATGCTGGAGTTTTCAGGCAAGGAACTGATTAAAGGGGAACCGGACGCATCCTCCTTTCCGAACGGCGGACTGCGAAACACCTTTGAGGCGCGCGGATATACCGTGTGGGATTGCACCTCTCCGGCGTTTGTGTGGGATAAAACGCTATATATTCCTACCGCTTTTTGCTCCTATAACGGTGAGGCGCTCGATGCAAAGACGCCGTTGCTCCGCTCCATGGAGGCGCTTTCTGTCCAGGCGCTTCGCATTTTGAGGCTTTTTGGGAACACCAGCGCCAGGCATGTGGAGTCGACTGTTGGGGCGGAACAGGAGTATTTTTTGGTGGATCGGGCATTGTATGAGAAACGGCTCGATTTGAAAATCTGCGGACGGACGCTATTCGGCGCGCAGCCTCCAAAAGGCCAGGAGATGGACGATCATTATTGCGGTCGAATCCGGCTGCGGATTGCCGATTATATGCATCAATTGGATGAGGCGCTCTGGAAGCTGGGGATTCCATCGAAAACCAAACACAACGAAGTGGCTCCCGCACAGCATGAACTTGCACCGGTTTTTGAGTCCTGCAATGTTGCGGCGGATCACAATCAATTAACAATGGATATCATGCGGATGATTGCCAAAAGAAACGGGCTGGCCTGTTTGCTGCATGAAAAGCCGTTTGAACAGATTAACGGTTCGGGCAAGCACAACAACTGGTCTTTGTCCACCAGCGACGGCGTCAACCTCTTTCATCCGGGAAAGACGCCGTATGAAAACATACAATTTTTGGTTTTTGTCTGCGCTGTGATCCGGGCAGTCGATCGCTATGCGGGGCTGCTGCGGATGACGTCCGCTTATGTCGGCAACGATCTGCGTTTGGGCGGGCAGGAGGCGCCGCCAAGTATCATTTCCATTTTTCTGGGAAATCATTTGACTGATATTTTGACGGCAATCGCGCGGGGGGAAGAAGAACCGCAGACGATGTCTGACGTTTTGGTTACTAGCGTTGCCACCCTGCCCAACCTCCAAAAGGACGACAGCGACCGCAACAGAACCTCCCCGTTTGCCTTTACCGGCAATAAATTTGAATTTCGGATGCTCGGTTCCTCCGCTTCCATCTCATCGGTCAATATGGTGCTTAACACCATTGTCGCGGAATCGCTGGAGACGTTTGCCGATCGGCTGGAGCGCTCAAAGGATTTTGACGCTGAAATACGAAAGATTATTACCGATACTGTCAACCAGCACGGACGGATTTTGTTTAATGGAAACGGATATACCACCGCCTGGCGCGAGGAGGCGCAGAGGAGAGGTCTTTTGAACATTCCCGACGCGGTGCGGGCGGCTGAGGAGCTGTTGCAAAAAGAAACCGTCCAGCTGTTTGAGCATTTTGGAGTGCTCAGCCAGGAGGAGTGCCGGGCACGGTATGAAATTATGCTGGAAAAATACTCGAAAACGGTGGAAATAGAGGCGCGCACCATGTTGCAGATGGCCTGCCAGGAGATGATGCCTGCGGTAGTGCGGTACTGCGGCGATGTTGCCGATCGGCTCAACAGCCTGGAAGCGGCGGGAATGAACGTTGCCGCGGTGCGCAAGCGTTTGGAGCAGCTAACTCACAAAATGAATGCGGCATTTGAACGGGTGGACGCGCTGAAACATTCCTTAAATACGCTTCCAAGTCTGTTGCCGGAGCTTGCGGTTTATTGCCGGAATGAGATACGCCCGAGAATGGAACAGTTGCGCAGGCAGGTTGATGCGCTCGAGACAGAGATCGAAAAGAAAGAATGGCCGATTCCCGATTACACCGATCTGCTGCATCGGGTATAATCCATCAAACGCGTGATTGCAGAAAAAACAGGACAGTGATGTTCAAAATCACTGTCCTGTTTTATAATTCAGTTCTTGATTTGACCTATCCGCCGAAAATATCGTTTCCAAATACCAGAAAAATGAGAATCAGCGAACTGATGAGAAGGACGCTGAGAGTGATAGAAAGGGCGGTAATCATATATTGTTTGGTTTTTGCGCGGTCGTCTTCCTCGCTTTCTTCTTCCGTCTCCTCGGGCGGGTCGAAGTATTTATCGTAGTGAAAGTCGGCCGTCTTTTGAGAGGCGCGCAAAGGTGTAATAACATCGGCAAAAAAATCGTCCATTGTCTGGGTACGCAGTTTCGCGGAAAGGGTGAGGGCGGACATGATTGCCAGCGAGACGTTTTTAGGCACGTTCGAGTTCAAAATATCCGGCGCAATCAGATTATCGTTAAACGCGCGGGTGTTCGACGGGGTTGGCATGGTGCCTGTTAACGCTTTATACAACACTGCGGCAACCGAATAAACGTCCGTCCATGGACCGCAGGTTTGATTTTCATCATATTGTTCAGGTGCGGCGTAGCCGTCATATAGGATTTGCTGGGAAATTTCATTTTTTTGACGAAAAAACGGGGTCAAAAAGCCGGTGATCTTTGGCTTTTGAAGCTCTGTAATATAAATGGTTTCGGGTGAGAGAGCGCCTTGGATAATGCCAATTTTATGCAAATGAGAGAGGGTTTTAATCAGCTCGATAAACAGCGGGGATGCTTCGGACCAGGAAAGTTCGCCGTAATGGTCAAAGAGGTATTCCCGCAGCGTGACGCCCTGCACGGTTTCCGACACGGCATACAGGGTATGATTTTCCTCAAAAACGGAGTACACCTGAATCAGGCTGGGGATTGTTCGGAATTTTGAGAGAGTTTGGTTGAGCGCCAAAAAAGCCTCCATTTGTTCAAGCAAAAGGCTTTTTTTGCCCGGAATTGCCGTGATACTTCCGTTTGAATTCCGGAGGACAAGAGCGGGTGGGAAAAACTCCTTGATTGTGACAACAACGTCTAAATGATTGTCATAGGCAATATAAATAGCGTGTTCCGCATTTTTTTGCAGCAGGTTGCCTAGTTGATAACGGTGTGCAAGAGTGGTGCCAGGCGGGAGATAGTTGGGGTCAGCGGGGACGGGTTTGGCGGAGAAACCGCAATGAGGGCAGACGGCAGCTGCAAAGTCGATTTCCTTCATACATTGGTGACAACGTTTTTTCGTATCGTTCATAAAATGAACCTCCAGGAAAGGAAAGATTACCTATATCATACCAGTGAAATCAGATTTTGTCAATTGTTCTTTTATCGGACGCTGATGAGGGGCGGCTCTATTGCGGGGTTATCGCAAAGGAGCGATGGGAGCGGTGGCGCTTGGTCGGGAAGTATCTTGTGGTCTGTATGACTTGGAATGGCTCTGGCGGTTTCGCAGAGAATGTTTTTTGCCGGAAGCGTTTGCTGAAATCAAAATTCTTTTGACATCCGATTGACAGAAGCGGTATGAATTGGATATAATAGGGACAGATTGCAATTGAGGGGAGAAACAGATGGGAAAACAGACTATTTGGAATTTTATCAAGGGAATCGTGATTGGGGGTGCCATGTTGATTCCCGGCGTCAGTGGCGGGACAACGGCGATCATCCTTGGCATTTATGATGAGCTGGTTCACGCCGTTAGCTCCTTTTTTCAGAATGTCAAGCAAAACGCGCTCATTTTGGCGGTTGTTTTGGCCGGTGGTATTGTGGGAATTTTGCTATTTGCCAGACCGCTTCTGTTTTGCTTTGAACAATATCCGCTTCCTACTATGTACTTTTTCTTTGGCGCGATTGCGGGGAGTGTGCCGATGATGTTGAAAAAGGCGCGGATTGAGCGATTCCGTTGGAATTTACTGGTGTATCCCGTGATCGGCGCGCTCTTAATTCTATTGTTAAAATTTTTGCCTGAGAACCTGTTTTCTCTTGATATGAATGGGGGATTTTGGGAAGTGCTATTGTTAATAGCAGTGGGGATTATCGTTGCCGTTGCCCTTGTATTGCCCGGGATTAGCTGCTCTTATCTGCTGCTGTTGTTCGGTATGTATGATCTGACCATCCGCGCAATCTCTGAGTTGCGGTTGTCTTATCTGGTTCCGCTTGGCGTTGGAATTTTGCTGGGTGTGATTTTAACGACCAAGCTGTTGGAAAAAGCATTGAACTCCCATACGCAGGGGACTTATCTGGTTATCTTCGGCTTTATCATCGGGTCGCTGATTGAAATTTTTCCGGGAATTCCGTTTGGAATGGAATTTTTGATTTGTCTCCTCTTTTTTACCATCGGCTTTGTGCTCATGCTGCTTCTTCAGAGAAAAGAGGAGCACGTTTGAGTGATGCAACAATCAGGTTGAGGCGATTGCTTCAACCTGATTGTTGTTTTATATTCATTTGTTTACGACTATTGCTGTGGGGGAATGATTTTCATATGCAGTCCTTCCATGACGGCAAGTGAGGCGCTGTGGAGCGTTTCTGAATTGCTTGCAATGCAGTTTTTGTCAATGATGATGGCGGCTTCCGGCAGTGCAGTCTGCGCTAAAACGGCGTTGCTGATCACGCAGATGTTGGATAGGATTCCCACCAGCTCTATGGATTGATACTCCTTTGTTTGCAGATAAGAGAATAATTTCGCAGAGCCATAAGCGGACTTGAGGAAGAAGTGATCGCAGTCCCTCTTGGCTGCACCAACGGCGCCGAAAAGCGACCAGCCGGCGGTATCCTTCATACAATGGACAATTGGCAGATTGTTTCCCTGCCGCGTTTGCAAATAGCGGTCATCGTGGGTGTCCAGTGTAAAGAGGACATCATTTCCGCTATTATGGTATTCGGCTATTTTTGCTGCAATAGGCTGTTCCAGCGTTTTTGCCTGCGGGAAACCCAAAGCTCCG
The DNA here is from genome assembly GCA_934408835.1 of uncultured Oscillospiraceae bacterium. Classification (GTDB taxonomy): domain Bacteria; phylum Bacillota; class Clostridia; order Oscillospirales; family Ruminococcaceae; genus CAKRVU01. Next base: position 5,658 of record CAKRVU010000021.1, read on the forward strand.
TCCACAAAATCATGCTGATAGTCGACCACGATCAGCGCCTTTTTTCTCATTTCGCTCTCCTGTTCCGGTAAACGGTTTACCATATGTTATGTTGTTTCGTCTGAAAAGATCAGCTTACTGTTATAGTATAACCAATCTGACTGGAATGATAGCTCTAAGCAGGGGAGCGCGGTTTATCGGAAGCAGGGTCTGCTTAGACTTCGTTTTCTGCGCTCAATACCTTTTGAAGCTGTTCTGAAATTTCCGACACGGAAACCAGATTGGTTAGACCGATGGTTGGACCCGCCTTTTCTCCAACGGGTTTTAAGTCTGCGCTGCACACAAATAAATCTGCCGCGCCGGGAGCCACGTCGTCGATGGTGGAGTGGACGACCTCTACGCCGTCGATCTTTAACTCTTGCAGAGCCTTTTTGATATTCATTTCCATCAGAAACGACGTACCCAGACCGGAACCGCAAAAACACATAATTTTTTGAATCATGACAATACCTCCAATGTATCGTTGGTTGTTTATTCGTTTATTTTTTCTTGCTTTTTAGGGGCAATGAGGTGATAAAGGATGGGAATCAGGAACAAAATGACAATGATAACGAGCAGTCCGTTGCCGGATATGACGCGCGATAGATTGCCAAAGAGAATTCCTACTATGGCGAAGTCAGAGTCCGAAAAGGTAGTATTGGCGAAGCCGACCGAGCCTAATGTGGCGTATAATCCGGCAATTAAGAAGGTGGAAACCACTCCATGAACAAACGCGCCCGCGACGCATCCGCGAAGCCCGCCGCGAGCGTTGCCGCAAACGCCGGCGGTTGCGCCGCAGAAGAAGTGGAGCACCGCGCCGGGCAAAATGATGGCGACGGCCAGTCCGGTGCTCCCGAGAATTGCCAGAACGCCCATTGCCAGGATTCCGCCTATAAACGAGCAGATAAAGCCAATTAGAACGGCGTTAGGAGCGAAAGGAAAGACGATGGGGCAGTCCAGCGCGGGTTTGGCATTTGGAACCAACTTTTCTGAAATGCCCTTGAACGCCGGTATGATTTCATTAATCAGCATTCGGACGCCGGCCAGTACGATATAAATTCCGGCAGAAAAGGTGATTGACTGGATGACAGAATACAAGATCCAGTTGGTGCCGGAAAATACCGTTGCTGCAGCCGGCGCAGCAGAAAACTCTGCAACGCCGGAGACGACAATGTAACACAAAAACATGGCGATGGCGATTGAAACGGTGTTTTCCCGCAAGAAGGACAGGTGCTTAGGGAAACGGACATCTTCTGTTGAGACAGACTTACCCTTTTTGCCGAACAGCTTGCCGATTTGTGCGCTCAGCCAATAACAGCAGCTTCCGAAATGCCCCAGCGCCAAGGAGTCGTTCCCGGTGATGGCTCTCATAGTTGGCTGCATGAGAGCCGGGAGCGCCGACATCAAAAGACCCAAGAGCAGGGCGCCGCCGATGATCATCACGACCTCTGAAGCGCCGGTTAACGACATGATGATTGCGATTAAACATGCCATATACAGCGAATGGTGCCCTGTTAAAAAGATGTATTTGAAGCGGGAAAAGCGGGCTAAAACAAGATTGGCGCACATTCCCAGTGCAAAGATGGATGCAGTTTGCACCGCAAATTGATTCAGTGCCAACGAGGTGATGGCCTCGTTATTCGGCACGACGCCTTCCACGCCAAACGCAATTTGGAACAGATCGCCAAAAGGAATGATAGCTTGCTGCACCACGGTAGAGCCGGCGGTTAAAATTACAAAACCTAGGATCGTTTTGATGGTTCCTGTCAGACAACTTTGAGCTCCTTTTTTCTGAAGCAGAAGACCCAGCAGGGCAATCAGACCGACGAAGATGGCAGGCGTTGACAACACCTGTTGGATAAAGGTTAGCACTTCAAGCATAATCAGACGACCTCCGTTTGAAAAGAGTTGTATAGGGACGCTTCGTCCTTGGCGGACAGCATTCTTTTCAGTCTGGCATCGTCTGCCAGCAGCTCTGAAAGCGATTCGAGCGTTTGCAAATGGGCGTCCCTGTCCGCAGCTGCAAGTGCCAGAAACAGACGTACGGGCTTTTCCCGGTGGTCAAAAAGCACGCCCTGACGGAACAGGGTGACGCTAAACTGTGTATGCAGCACGCCTTGTTCCGGTCTGGCATGTGGAAGCGCCACGTCCTCTGATAGCACGATGTAAGGACCTAGACGCTCGATATTCGCGATGATTTCATCCTTGTACCGCGCTTCTACCGCGCCGTCCTTTTCCAGTGGAAGGATGGATTGACGGATCGCGTCCTTCCAATCGGCTGCACTGTCTTTGATTTGAACATGTTCCGGTTTGAGAAGTTTCACAAAATAACCCCCTGTTTTTTTCATCTCCCGGGACGGACGTGGTTGCCGCTCGGTCATAGCTCCCGCCGTTTCTGGCGGCTGTTTGGCAAGTTCGCGGCAATTCGGGTGCGGGATGATTGTGCTAAAAAAGGAACTGCCGCACAATGATGGAATGCAACAGTTCCTTTGTCTGTTCGTTACTCACAAACTAGTAGACCATAGCCGTTTTTGCGGTTATACAGAACGTGTACAGCGCCGTCTTCGCCAAGGTAGACAAAGAAGGAGTGTCCCAGCATTTCCATCTGTACAATCGCCTCGTCCTCTGTCATCATCTGCAAATCTACCTGCTTCCGTCTGTGGATCTCTGTGGAAAGAGCGTTTTCTCCGTCTAGTTCTTCGTCCATCAGCGGATTGATTGCGGTTGCAAGAGAGTCGATTCCTGATTTTCTCTTTTTGTCCACCAGCGAAGTTTTCAGCTTGCGAAGCTTCCGCTTTAAGTCGTCCACTGCGAAATCAATACCCGGCTCGATTTTGTCGGAAGTGGCTTCGCCGCGGATAAAGCTTCCGGTATTTTTGACGGTGATATCCACCTTATATCCGCCGGTTTGTTTGGCGATGGTGACGTCGAAGCTAGCTGTTGATGGCAGCATCTTTTCCACTCGTTTTAATTCCTTTTCGATTCCATCCTTGGTTCCTTGTTTTAACTCAAAGCCCCTTGCTGAAATGTTGATCATAATGTTTTCCTCCTAAAATCAAATAATATTTTTGCACGATTTTCTGATACCCGAAACGGTATCCTCTTTTTAAGAGCGGTTGTTTTCTGTAACCAGGCGCTCAGTGTCCTGCGCAATCAGCAGTTCTTCGTCTGTTGGAATAATCCAGACGTCGACGGCGGAAGAACTGTCGGATATTTTGGCTTCCTGCGCATTTTGTTCTTTGTTTTTCGCCTCGTCCAGCGAGATTCCAAACAGTTCCATATTGCTGCAAACCTTGCTCCGGAGCTGCGCGGAATGTTCCCCGATGCCGCCGGTAAAGATAATCGCGTCAAGACCGCCCATGGCCGCCGCATAGGAGCCTATGTACTTTTTGATCTGATACGCTTGAATTTCCAATGTGATTTGCGCCCGTTCGTTTCCTGATTCTGCCGCTGCACGAAGATCCCGATCGTCACTGCCAACGCCCGATATGCCGAGGTATCCGGATTTTTTGTTCAGCAGCTCGCTCATCTCGTGCGGGGTGAGGGATTCCTTTTCCATCAGATAGGTGACGGCAGAGGGGTCAACGGCGCCTGAGCGGGTTCCCATCAGCAGGCCGTCCAGCGGGGTAAAGCCCATGGTGGTATCGAGTGATTTTCCGCCGTCGACAGCGGTGATGGAGGAACCGTTGCCCAAGTGACAAGTAACCATCTTCAATTCGGAGACCGGTTTCCCGATCAGTTCGGCTGCCCGTCCGCTGACATAGCGGTGAGAGGTTCCGTGAAATCCATATTTGCGGATATGATATTTTTGATAATATTCATATGGGATTCCGAATAAGAACGCTTTGGGCGGCATTGCCTGATGAAACGCTGTGTCGAACACGACCGTTTGCGGGGTTCCTTCTTCTAATACCTTCTGGCAGGCACGGATTCCGAGCACATTTGCCGGATTGTGCAGGGGTGCAAGTTCCGACAAATCGGTGATTTTCTGGATTACCTCATCGGTTACAAGGACAGATTCCGAGAAGAATTCGGCGCCTTGGACAACTCTGTGTCCGACGGCTGAGATTTCGTCCAATGTCTGAATCACGCCGTATTTTGAGTCTGTGAGCAGTTCGATGACCTTGAGCAACGCCTCGGTATGGGTGGGGAAGTCGGGGGTATCCGCATAGCGGCGACCATCGTGTGTGGTATGAGAGATTTCACCACTGATACCAATTCGACCGCAAACCCCTTTTGCCAGGACAGTGCGAGTTTCCATTTGAAACAGTTGATATTTCAAAGATGAACTGCCGGCGTTGATTACTAAAATATTCATAAAAGCCTCCTCTGGTGCGCATGCTGTACAAACAAGCTAAAATTTGGTATAATCAAAATATGATTTCCTTTATTATAGTATTTTTTTAGCAAAATAGCAAGCATGATTCCTTCTTTTTCAACAGAATTTATAAATTTTTTTTCAGGAGGGCTTTGATTTTGAACATCACCGGGATATTGGCTGAATACGATCCGCTCCATAGCGGGCATATCTATCATCTGTCCCAGGCGAAAGAGGACGCGGACGGTATTGTGGTGCTGCTGAGCGGGCATTTGACCCAACGCGGCAGCTTTGCCAAATACGACAAATGGAGCCGCGCAAGGGCGGCGCTTTTGGCGGGAGCTGATTTGGTGCTGGAGCTTTCCTCCTCTTTTTGCTGCGCCTCCGCGGAACGGTTTGCTTCTGCGGCTGTATCGGTATTTGACCGGATGGGGGTTGTTAGCCGATTGAGCTTTGGCAGCGAATCGGGAGACATTTGCGAGATACAGAAAGTCGCTTCTTTGCTTGACGGGCTGGAAGGAACCGCGAATTTTGAACGAGAAATCAAACGGGGAGCCTCCTATC